>NZ_JAFRFW010000534.1:0-1901 GCF_017434145.1 Saccharopolyspora sp.
TGGACCCCGGCGGGAACGGGCCGAAGTTCGGGAACAGGTAGTTGGCGGCGTAAACATCGCTGTTCTGGGCGGCCGCCAGGCCTGCGTAGTCATACACGCCACTGATCTGCGGCGTCGGACGACCGACCGGCCGGTAGTAGTAGCTGGCGATGCCCGCGTTGTGCGCTACCGAGAAGTCCGGGCGCCGCTCTCCGTTCGGCAGGGTCTGCACGTGGAGGTAGACGATGTCGAGTCCGGCGTGGAAGTCCGCGGTGTCCCTGTCGGCTCGCGCGCCCGCGACCAGCTGGTGCGAGGCGCTGTAGGCGGCGGAGGAGCAGGCGACCAGGACGACGTCGGAGTGCGGTTCCGAGCGCAGCTGGTGATATTCCGGCATCGCCCGCAACAGCCGGTAGAACTCGTGGCCTTCGAGGAACACCGACTGCAGCCTGCCGTGTTGGGCGATTTTGACGTGGAAGCCGTTTCCCTCGGCGTGCAGCATGATGAACACCGGGTCCCGCCACGGCGCCGGAGCAAGCCCACCGTTCGGCCGGGTGTGCAGGTATCGGTAATCGCCGTGCATCTCGTGCGGAAGTGTCTGCACGACGTGCCGGGCGTTGCCAGGTCGCAGCGCGCCGATGAACAGCTGCCCGCCGGCAACTTCCGGGGCCAGATCCAGCCCGCGGGTCTGGCCGAATCCGTTCGACCGCAGGAAACGGGGCACCTCGGAAACCCGGAAGACGGCCGTCCCGGTCGCCGTGCGCCCGACGAAGAAGGGAGCATCGTTGCCTGCCAGGGCGACGCTTTCGCCATCGAGGGGGCCGGAAGTGACCTCCCCGGCTTCGTCCGGCGCATTTTCCGGCTCCTCGCCCAGCCGGGAAACGCGCCCATCGCCGCGGAGCTTGACGCCGCCCCGCTCGAACAACTCGGGCCGGCCCACCGGCGCCCACTGCTCACCGACATGTCCGGACAGCAGATCCCGCAATCCCTGCGAGACCGCCGAGTTCGCCGAATCACCCAGCTCGCAGCTCAACCACAGCAGCGGCCGCTGCTGCGATCGGGCTCCATCGGAACGACCCGCGCTCAACCACAAATTGGTCATTTGCTCGTGATCGAGCGAATGCACCACACCCGATTCCGCCCGCACCAGGAACCGGCCATCCGAGAAATGCACCGGCGCGACCGAGGGCTTCGAGCCCGCGGGAAAGTCGAACAACTCCGCCACGTGGGAAGCAGCGCCGTGCTCGAAAGCACTACGCAGCACCGCGGCTTCCGTGGCACTGAGCGGGAACCCGGCACCGATCTCCGCACCGTCCGGGCCGTCCCGCAGCCCGACGATATCCACCTGCTCAGCCGTCAGACTCTGTCCACGAGCCAACGGAACCACGCGCTCCGGCTCCGCGATCGAGTCCGGGGTACGCGGCACCTCGGGGCCCAGCCCGGCAGCGGCGCGGAATTCCCCGACGCCGCCCAGCGAATCCGGCCGCAGCGCAGCCAGGTTGAACAGCGCGGAAAGGCGCTCGCCGACAGTGCCGTGGCTGATCCCGGCCCGGCCGGCGAGATCGAGCAGGGCTTGGTCGCCGGGACGGGCCGGGGGCGAAGCCAGTGCGGCGAGCCGGTCCAACGCCGTGACGATCCGGGCCTGGTCCGGAGTGAGCACGTCGAGGCCGTACAGGCGGTGCGCCCGATCTTGCACGGCTCGCGCTTCGGCACCGAGCGGTAGCGGCGCCTGGTCGGCCCGGTGCACCGCGCCCGGCGGGGCTTGCTGGGTACCGGTGATCAGCCCACCGCCGTTGCCGGGTTCCTCGGGCTGCGCGCTGAAGACGTTGCTCATCCCGAGGTTTTGCAGCGCGCGCTCGAAGGACCGGTTCTCGAGCGCGTCGTGCAGCGCCGTGTCCAGCGACTGGCCGGTGTCGTCCAGGAAA
>NZ_JAFRFW010000535.1:0-3358 GCF_017434145.1 Saccharopolyspora sp.
GGGTCGGCGACGCAGAGCGCGATCGCGCTGCTGTTCGTGGTGGTCTTCGCGATCGGCGGGTGGGATCCGATCGTCTACCTGTTCTTCTGGGGCGCCTCGCTCGGAGCGCTCGGCGTGCTGCTGCTGGTGACCGCGACCTCGCTGGCCGTGGTCGGCTACTTCCTGCGCAACGGTCCGGGCGGGCACAGCAGGTGGCGCACCTTGTTCGCGCCCGCGGCGGCGGTGGTGCTGCTCGGGCTGATCCTGGTGCTGACGCTGAGCTCGTTCGGCACCGTGCTGGGAGTCGCGCCCGGCGATCCGGCGGCCTGGTCGCTGCCGCTGCTGTACCTGGTGGTCGCGCTCGGCGGTGGCGCGTGGGGCATTTGGTTGCGCCGCAGCCGTCCCCGGACTTACGCCCGGATCGGGATGGGTGCGCACCCGGGGGCGGTCGACGATCGGAAGCAGCGGGTCTGAAAGCGGCCCACCGCCCGGTGAAGCCAGTCCGGGAGGACGCTAGGTCTGCGACTGCGCGCCCACGTAGTCGAACTCCCAGGTGTCGGCTCGGCCCGGCTCGGCGCGTTCGTAGATCAACAGCGGCGGAGCGGCCGCCGCGCGCGGCGGCTCCGGGCCGCGGACGGGCACGGTGATGCGCGGAACGGGATGCCCGGACGTGTCGGCGGGGACGGTGATCTCGCGGCCGTCCTCCGGTCCGCCGCGCAGCCGGACGCGAATCTGATCCACTGGTGGGTCTCCCTTCGCCGGTTCGCGGGGTCGGACTCCGCGGGCCGCCGTCCGGTTCCGTCGCTCACCGGATCGAGTGGTGCGCCACGAACCGGTTCCGTCGCTGCTGGCGTGGTGTCCAGGAAGGACGGTGGAAGGAGCCGCCCGCTGGGAGCACGCTGCTCGCAGACTCGATCACCGAGCGTACTCCCGGCGGATCACCGCCGAGCGGCGTTCGGCCTCACGTGTAGTGCGGAGCCAGCAGCCCGGCGGTTTCGATCAGCCGGGCGGAGTGTGCCAGCAGCTCGTCGCGGCTGAGCTGGAACGTGATCGTCGAGATGCTCACCCCGCCCACCGGACGTCCGGTGCCGTCCAGCAGCGGCGCGGCCAGGCACCGGATGGTCTCCTCGTTCTCCTCGTCGTCGATCGCGCAGCCCGCGGCGCGGATCCGCTCGAGTTCGCCTTCCAGCTCCGCGGTGCCGGTGATGGTGCGGTCGGTCTGCGCGGGCAGTCCGGCGGCCAGCGCGGCGGAACGCTCCTCGGCGGGCAGGTTCGCCAGGATCGCCTTGCCGATCGCGGTGCAGTGCAGCGGCAGCACGCCACCGATCCGCGAAGCCATCCGGTACGGCCCGGCGCTGTCCACCTTGCGCACGTAGATCGCGTGGTCGCCGCTGAGCAGCGCGACGTGCACGGTCTGGCCCACTTCGGCCTGGAACCGCTCCAGCAGCGTCTCGCCGCCGGAGCCCGCGGCCGCGGAGATCGTCGCCGACATCGCGTAGGCGCGCGGCCCGAGCGAGTAGCCGCCGTCGCCGTCGCTGACCGCGTAGCCGGCCGCGGTCAGCCCGCTCAGCAGCCGGTGCGTGCTGGGTTTGGCGATGCCGGTGGCCTTGGCGATCTCGCCGAGCCGGTGCGGGCCGCCCGGGTCGGCGACCGCTTCCAGGACGCGCAGCGTGCGCAGCGCGCTGCCTTCCGAGGCGCTCATCGTCCCCGCTCCCCCCGCTTCATTGCTTCCGGCCCGGTCCCGATCTACGCTACCGTTCGCTCATACAAAACGGTATTCCGTATTTCGGAACGTGGTGGCTCAAGGAGGAGCGATGACCACGCAGACCCCGCCGGAACGCCCGGCGCGTCCGCGAGGCCGGGCGAACAACCTGCGCTGGGGCATGGCGCTGCTGTGCTTCGTCGGGTTGTCGGTGAACTACATCGACCGCTCCGCGCTTTCCGTGGCGCTGCCGTCGATGAACCACGACCTCGGCTTCGACCCGAGCGTGCAGGGCCTGATCCTGGGCACGTTCTTCCTCGCCTACGCGGTGTTCCAGCTGCCCGCGGGCGTGCTGATCGACCGGATCGGGGTGAAGAAGTCCTTCGCGCTGGGCGCGCTGGTGTGGGGCCTGGCCACGATGCTCACCGGGTTGGTGACCGGGCTGATCGCGTTGCTGGCGTTCCGGTTCCTGCTCGGCGTCGGCGAATCCACCGGCTACCCGGGCTCGGCGAAGGTCGTCTCGCGCTGGTTCCCGCGCCACGAGCGGGCTTTCGCGAACAGCATCTGGGACAACGGCGCCCGCGCGGGCACCGCGATCGCGCTGCCGGTGGTGACCGCGATCATCGCCTGGGAGGGCTGGCGCGCGGCCTTCCTGGTCGTCGGCGTGCTCGCGCTGCTGTGGGTGGCGTGGTGGTGGTTCGCCTACCGCGAGCCGGAGGAGCATCCGAAGGTCACCGAGCAGGAACTCGCCTACATCGACGAAGGCGGCGCGCGCGGGGAGTCCACATCGGACGAAGGTCCGAAGGTGCGCTGGCGGGACCTGTTCCGCTACCGCACGGTGTGGGCGATGATGCTCGGCTTCTTCTGCCTGAACTACATCATCTACTTCTTCATCACCTGGTTCCCCAGCTACCTGGTGCAGGCGCGCGGGTTCGACCTGCTGGAGCTGGGCACGGTCGGCGCGCTGCCCGGCATCGTGGCGATCGGCGGCAGCCTGCTCGGCGGCTGGGTGTCCGACTCGCTGGTGCGGCGCGGGTGGAGCCTGACGCGGGCGCGCAAGATCTGCCTGATCCCGGGAATGCTGCTGAGCTCGGTCATCGCGCTCGCGGTGGTCGTGCCGAACGCGGCGAGCGCGGTGGTGCTGCTGTCGATCTCCTACGCCAGCCTGTCGTTCAGCGCCGCCTCGGTGGCTTCGCTGCCCGCCGACGTCGCCCCGCAGCCCGGGCAGGTCTCCTCGCTGGCGGGTATCCAGAACTGCGCGTCGAACCTCGCCGGGTTCATCGGGCCGATCGTCACCGGTGTGCTGCAGACCGTCAGCGGCGGGTCGTTCGTGGCGCCGCTGGTGCTTTCCGGCGCGCTCGGGCTGCTCGGCGCGTTCTCCTACGGGGTGCTGATCAAGCGGGTCGAACCGCTGCCGGTGCGGGAACCAGTGGCGGCATGAGTCGAGGAGGAACGTTGGAACGGGCCGCGGTGCTGCACGCGCCGGAGGACGTGCGCGTGCAAGAGGTCGAGCCGGAGCCGTTGCGCCCCGGCGCGGTGCGGATCGCGGTGGCCGCGACCGGCTTGTGCGGCAGCGACCTGCACTACTACGCCGACGGCCGGACCGGGCCGACCGCGCTGCGCCCGCCGACGGTGCTCGGGCACGAGTCGGCCGGGCCGATCACCGAGATCGGCGAC
>NZ_JAFRFW010000536.1:0-3543 GCF_017434145.1 Saccharopolyspora sp.
CAAACCGAGCGAACGGACCGTTTGACCAATCTAGTGGGACCAAAGTTCCGCTCACTCCGAACGCACCCGCCGGACTTACCGAGTGAACGGACTGTTGGTCCAATCTAGTGGGACCGACGGTCCGCTCACTCCGGTCACGTGGTGCGAGGTTCGGAAGCGTCGGTGATGAACGCGATCGCGTCGATGCCGTCGAGGTCGGCTGCTGCGAGGGGGAAGTAGCCCGTTTCCGGCGGGATTCCGGCGCGGGCTTCGAGCGAGTGGTGCGAGAACGCCTCGCTCAGCGGTGCGGCCGGGAAGAGTGCTCTGTCCGGAGTGGACTTCGCCAGGACGCCTTCGGCGGTTTCCGGGGCGGGAGCGGTGATCCCCGACTCGCCGACCGTGCCGAGGTAAGAGGCGATCACGGCGTAGCCGGACCCGATCCGGGCCGCCGCGCCCGCGCCGCCGCTCCACCAGCGCAGGTCCATGTCGCCGAGCCGCAACGTGCTCGGATCGCGCCGGAGGTGCTGGTTGTGGGCGAAGACCAGCGTCGGGCCGCATTCGGTCGCTGCGATGGCTCGCAGATTGGCCGCCATCATCGCGTCCCGGACCGCCAGCATCCGCGACATCCGCTCCGATGCGGACAGCGCGGAGTCGGCCATCACGGCGTGGTAGCGCAGCAAGCCTTGCGCAGTGCGCGCGAACAGCCGGGCGCGGCCGTGCTCGCCCGGTGACGCGACTTGTTGCAGCCCAGGCGTTTCCGATTCCAGCAGGCCGACCAGGTCATCGGTGATGACACGAAGTTCGCGCGCCTCCGGCGAGTGTCCCGTGCACCGGGCCGGATCCAGCATCGCATCCGGATGGGTCCACGCAGCGTCTTCGCCGAGCAGCACGTCGATGGTGTGCATGTCATGCGGAATGCGACTCGGGGAGAGGTGCGCGGTTAGGTGCTCGTACAACGCCGAGAGCGGTAGCCGCGGGCTCGACGCGCCGCTCATCTCCATCGGAGCGTCGAACCCGTAGAAGCGGACCTGGTCGTGCGGGGCGCGATCCTCGTTGTGCTCGCGCAGCCAGATCAGCAGCTCCCGGTTCGATGGCAAGTCGCCGAAGCCGTGGCTGAACCCCGTCGCGAGCACTTCGTCCAGGTCGTCGCGCTCGCCGGTGACGTAGTCGTCGACGGCCAAGCCGGCCAGGCAATCGCTTTCGATCGCGACGGAGCGGTAGCCGTGTTCCGACACCAGGTGCCGCAGCACCTGGTTGCGCAGCAACGGGAAAGCTTCGGCGCCGTGCATGGGCTCACCGAAGCCGAGCAGTCGCGGTGGTTCCGGTCTGGAGGCCAGGAAGCCGTCCAAGGCAGCTTCGAGACCGGTGCCTGCCCGCGTGAAGTGCTGCCCTAATGAGCTGATCGATGGTGCCATGGAATCCCTTCGGTCGATGCGCACCCCTTCGATCGTATCGTTGAACTTCCGGATGAAACTTCTCCCAGAGATTCACCGGTAAAATGCCTCGAACCTTCAACGGGAGGGCAGCGGTATGCGGGAGGGTCGGTTGCGGCCCGCGGATCTCGCGCGGGAGCACGGGCTCTCGACGCAGGCGGTGCGGAAGTACGAGCAAGCGGGCATCCTGCCCCGGGCCGCGCGCGGACCGCAGGGATACCGGCGATACTCCTCGGCCCACGCGCAGGCACTTCGCACGTTCGTCGCACTGCGGCCCGGCTACGGGCGGCGCGCTGCTGAGATCCTGCGCGCCGTCAATTCCGGTTCGGAGGACACGGCAGTCCGGCTCATCGATCAGGGTCATGCCGAGTTGGCGCGGGACCGTGAAACCCTCGACGAGGTAGCTCTGGCGCTGAGCGAACTGCGACCGATGCCCGATGAGCAGCCCACGCCACCCACCATCGGCAAGCTGGCGCACCGGCTCGACCTGCATCCGGCGACCCTCCGAAAATGGGAGAACGCGGGGATTCTCCGCCCGCAGCGGGATTCGGCGACCGGGTACCGCCACTACGGTCCCGAAGCGGTGCGCGATGCGCATCTGGCGCACCAGCTGCGACGGGGCGGATACCTGCTCGACCAGATCGCCGCCGTGGTCGCACGCGTGCGCGACGCGGGCGGCGTCGCGCCGCTGGAGGAAGCCCTGCGCACCTGGCGCTCCGCTCTCCAGCAGCGGAGCAGGGCGATGCTGGACGGCTCGGGCGAACTCGCCCGCTACCTCGAACTCGGTGCCAGCGTCGAGCGGTAACGCAGCACGAAGCGTTGCAGCACAGCGGTTTCCGCATCCGGATCAACCACCGTGCAGCAAGACCGGGAACTCCTGCAGGTCGTTCTGCGTGAGCACGGGCTGGTTCCGCACCGCGGGCACTGCCGCGCGCAGCCGGGGAAACCGCTCGAACAGCGCGGGAAGTGCGATACCGGCCTCCATTCTGGACAGTCCCGCTCCTGGGCAGACGTGCGGGCCGTGACCGAAGGTCATGTGCCTGGCCGCATCGGCGCGGTCGATGCGGAACTCGTCCGCGTCCGGCCCGTGATGCCCGGTGTCCCGGCCGATCGCGCGATACGACAGCACGACTCCATCGCCTTCGCGGATCACCTCGCCACCGACTTCGATGTCCGCGGTGGCGAACCGCATCAGCAGGTGCGTGGTCGGCGTGTCCCAGCGCAGCGCCTCCTCGATCACCGCATCCCAGCCGATTTCGCCGGCCAGCACCATGCGCAGCTGATCGGGGTGGTCGAGCAGCGCCCGCACGGCGTTGAGGATCAGGCTGACCGTCGTCTCATGCCCCGCGCCCACCATCGCTTTGAGGTTGCCGAGCACTTCCTGCTCGGTGAGCGGTTCGCCGCCTTCCTCGGCCGTGATCAGCGCACTGGTGAGGTCGTCGGCGGGTTCGGCGGCACGCGCCCGCACCAACTCCAGGAAGATGTCGTCGAGTTCGGCGAAGACCGCCAGCCGCTCGTCCTGCGGCGTCAGCATCGAGAAGAACGCCTTGTAAAGCATGTGCAGCCGAGCGCGCAGGTCGGCCGGAACGCCCATCAGCGCGCTGATCACCGCCATCGGCAACGGCTGCGCGAACAGCTCTTTGAGATCGACCGGGCCGTGCTCGCCCTGTGCGGCGAGTTCGTCGAGCAGCTCCCGGACGGTGCCGGCGATCAACGGCCGGATGTTCTCCAGCCGCCGCGGCGTCATCGCCTGCGCCGTCTTCGCGCGCAGTCGCCGGTGTTCCGCTCCGTCCACTGTGAACATCGAGCGCCCGGGGTCGATCATGCCGATCAGCGGCCAAGCACGGGTGACCGCACCGGTGCGCCACAGCTTCCACCGCCCGATGTCTTTGACCAGCCGCGGATCGGTGAGCAACCGCCTGGCTTCGGCGTGGCGGGTGACCGACCACGCGGGCACGCCGAGCAGCTCGACGCGCACCAGCGGACCGGCAGCGCGCAGCGCGCGGGTCTCGCCGTCGAGATCGCGCACCAACGGATCGATCACGATCGGATCGGTGCTGCTCGCCGGTCCATCGAACGGGTCTGACGCGGAAGATCTCATGATTCCCCCTCGGACAGCGGACCCGCGAGG
>NZ_JAFRFW010000537.1:0-2566 GCF_017434145.1 Saccharopolyspora sp.
GCCACGCCCGCGAACAGCGCCAGCGAGTGCGCGGCCCACCGAGCCCGCAGCGCCGCCCGCGCTTCCAGTTCGTCGAGGCGGGAGCGCTGCGCGATGTCCGGGTCGTCCGCGCGGACCGGGCTGCTGGGCTCCACGGCACCGTCCTCAGATCGCCAAGCCGGGTGGGGTAGCGAAGGCATTCTTCCCCACGCGCCACAGCGGTTGCGGGTTGCCGTCTGCGGCCGGGCCCCGGGCTATCAGCGCGGACCGGCGGCGGCCAACGATCCTGCGCGGCAGCCGATCGAACCGTGGTCCCTTCGTGACCGGACCGAGAGCGGATCAAGCCCCGAGCAGCTTCTCCAGCAACTCGGCACTGCGTTCGGTGCTCAGCGCGGTGTCCTGGAGCCGGTCGAAGGTGCGCGCGTACCAGTCGGTCTGCGCGTTGCTGTCGAGGTAGCTGGAACCGATCAGCTCCTCCAGGTAGACCACCGAACTCGGGGTCGGCTGCTCGGTGCGCACCAGCTGGAACGACGTGGCCATCGCCGGGTGCGCGCCGGTGTCGAAGGGCAGGATCTGCACCGCGACGTTCGGCAGATCGGCCAGCTCGCGCAGGTGCTCCAGCTGGTTCTGCAGCACCGGCTCGCCACCCACCGGGCGGCGCAGCACGGCTTCGTTGAGCACGGCCGCGATTCGCGGTGGCTGCTCCCGGTCCAGCACCGTTCTGCGTTCATCGAGGACCGCGGAAAGGCGTTCGAGTTCTTCGTCGCTCAGGCCGGTGTCGGCGGCGCGGTTGATCGCCTTCGCGTAGTCGGCGGTCCGCAACAGCGCGGGCACGAGTTCGGACTGGTAGATCGAGACCGCGGTGGCAATGCTTTCCAATGCGACGAAACGTTGCGCCCAATCGGGAACGCGAATCTGATTCCGCTTCCGCGCCTGGCGGGCGAGTTCCAGCACGGCTTCCGTCGGATCGCCGTGCACCCCGTAGAACCCGACGAGCAGCCGGACGTCGCCCGGGCCGATGGTGGCCTTGCCGGTTTCGATCTTGCTGATCTTCGGTTTGGTGCACTCCAGCGCGAGCGCCGCCTCGGCCTGCGTCTTTCCGCAGCTCTCCCGCATGTCGCGGAGCAGCCGTCCCAGTCGCAGGCGGGCCACGGGCGGGCTCAGCGCGCGGTGCGCGACGCTGTCGGCGGGAACGCCTCCGGCGGAGCCATCGGCGCGGATGCGCTGCCGGCCAACGCCCTCCCGGGAGAGGCTCTCGGCGGTGCGGCTCATGATTCCCCTTCTGCTCGGATTGTCTGATCCGGATGCGATCCGGTGGTCTGATCCGCCGGTGGTTCGGTCCGGTGATCGGGCGGGCTCCGGCGCCGGAATGACATGGCTTCACTTTCAGTTCTTCCAGCGGAATACGCGCACGGCAACCAAGATCATCCAATTGGGTAGTTCCCGGTGCGAAGCAGGTTTCTTTATCGTTCATGAGGGCGGTCGCCACTGCGGGATATTCCCGCCGCTCCGGACCGAGCGAACCGGTGGAACCGCCTGGAGCGAGTCGCAACGGGCACGGAACAGCAACGGGCAAGCAACAGGAATCCGGCCGTCGGCGCATCCGGCGAGAGCTCCCGAGACGCGAGGAAGCGAGCATGAGCATCGAAATCTGCGCGACGATCGCGCTGTTCGCGCTGGCCACCGCGGTTGTGCTGGCGTTCCCGCTGCGCAGCGGCAACGGCGAGCACGCGCACGCGGGCCCGGGCACGTTGACGGTGCACCGCCTGCACGAGGTGGTCGCCGCGCTGCCCGCCGGTCCTGGGCTGCCCGCCGGTCCTGCGCAGCTCGCCATTCCCGAACCGGCCGCTCCCGCATCGGCCCGGTCCCGGACCCGAACCGGCTCGGCCGCCGCCGAACCGGACGACGAGGACATCGCCTGGCCCGAGCACGACTGGTCGGAGTACGTCGGCAGGCACCGCCTGAGCACCGACAACCCGATCTTCCACCGGCTCGCGATGGGCGTGTGGCTCTACATCCACCGCCATCCGCACTCGCGGGAGGCGGGCAACCGCCGCTTCCGGCATCCCGGAAAAGAGTTCGTCGTGTTCAACAAGCCGCCGCTACTGTTGGACCAGCCGTTCTGATCCGCCGACCGCAGGCGGCGCTCCGGGTGATCGGCGAGGCTCCGGCGGTTCCGGGCTCGCCGTAGCGGCGGGCTCGCAGCCGGGACCGAGGCAGCTGTCCGCCAACACCGCTCCCACCCTGCTGCTGGTGCACGCCCGCCGCGCAGGACCGGGTGATCGCCGAGGCGGACGCGCTGGCGCCGCGGAACCCGTCCCGGGTGCACTCCGTCGATGCCGGTCACGTCGGTTGCCACAGCCGTCCCCGCGAGTTCGCCGAACTGCTGGACGGGATCGTGGCGGGTTCCGCCCGGCCCGCGGACCAGGCGGAACCCGGTGCGGATCACGACCAAGGACCGTCGCTGACGCCGCCGGTGGCGGGGTCGAACAGGATGTAGCCGCGCTGGAAGTCCACCTGCGTGCCGCCCTCGACCTCGTGCGGATCGGAGGTCGGGTAGCCGAGGTATCCGGACTGCCGGTCCAGC
>NZ_JAFRFW010000053.1:0-5667 GCF_017434145.1 Saccharopolyspora sp.
CAGCCCGGGCACCAGTGCGCTCGCCTGCACCGCCGGAACGTGCCGTGGCGCGGGCAGTACCGCGGACGGCGTGCGTGCGCTGCGCCGCAGAGCATCACCCGCCCGCAGGCCCGCATTGAGGATCACCTCGGATTTCCGGGAGAGTTCGTCGTGCAGCGGGATCAGCTGCGGCAGCGTGCGCACCAGGTGCGGCGCCGTGCGGGTCATGAGCACGTTGCGCTCGACCGCGCTTTCCCGCGCCAGCGGCACGTCACCGCGCGCCAGGTACCGCAGTCCACCGTGGACGAGCTTGCTCGACCAGCGGGACGTCCCCCAGGCGAGGTCTTCGGCCTCGATCAGCGCGACCCGCAGCCCGCGGGCGGCGGCGTCCAGCGCGGTGCCTGCGCCGGTCACCCCACCGCCGACCACGAGCAGGTCCAGCACCTCGTCCGCGGCGGCGGACAGTTCGGCGCTGCGCCTGCCCGCGTTCAGCGAGGTGGCGCGAAGCGATCCGGCGGGCAGCGGTGTGGCGGTCATGCGGACTCCGAACAGGTGCGGGTGAGGTTCGGCCGCAACGCGGCGTCGAGGACGTCGGCGAGTTCCGCGGCCAGCGCCCCGGGATCGGTCCCGTCGGCGGCGACCTACGCGGAGATCACGAAGGACTGCACGAGCAGCAGCAGCGCCCGCGTCTGCACCGCGGGATCGGATCGGCGCACCGAACCGTCCCGGTGGCCTTCGGTGACGTAACCGAGCAGGAAGGCTTCGGCCGCGCGCTGGGTGCTGCCGAGCCGTTCCACCAGGTACGGCAGCAGCAGCTCGGCGTCGGTGTCGAGCACGCGCCGCAGCAGCGGGGAGGCTTGCAACTGCCGCACCGCCTCGACGGCCGTGGTCACCAGGCGCTCGCGGGCGGTCCCGGTGCCCTCGTCGTACTGGGCGCCGCGCAGGATCGCGCAGAACTCCTCGGTCATGAGCGCGTTGACCACGCTGGTCACATCCGGGAACCGGCGGTACAGCGTCATCCGGCTGATTCCGGCGCGGCGGGCGATGCCGGTGAGGGTCGTGCGCCGCACGCCGTGCGCGAGCACGCAATCCCGCGCCGCGCGCAGGATCTCGGCATCTTCCACGCGGGTGCTCCGGGGTGGTGTGCCCGACCAACCCGAGGCGCTGTGACATTGCGCCGTCATATGTAACACTGTACTGGTGAGCGAGTTGATCGACCACACCTTGCGCAGCGGTTGGACCCCTTCGGGGGCCGGTGCGGCACCGCTGCCCGCGCACGCGCTGCGGTGGCTGTCCGCCAGGCTCGGGCTCAGCGGCGAGACGACGCCCGCGCTGCCCGCCTCGCTGCTGGACATCCCGGACGGTGCACTGCCGGAGAGCGCCCGGGCCGAGCTGGCCGACCTGGTAGGTGAGCGCTACGTGCACACCGACGGCAGCGCCCGCCTCGGCCGGGCGGGCGGGCTCTCCTACAGCGACCTGATGCGACGGCGCGACGGCACCGGTTTCGCGGTCCCGGACGCCGTGGTGCTACCCGCCGATCCCGAGCAGGTGCAGCGGCTGCTGGAGATCTGCGTGCGCCACGACGTGGCGGTGGTGCCCTTCGGCGGCGGCACCTCCGTGGTCGGCGGTGTTTCCGCGCTGCGCGGCGGGAAAACCGCCGTCATCGCGTTGGACCTGGCCCGGCTGGACCGGCTGGTGTCGGTCGACCCGGTCTCGCGGGTGGCGGTGCTGCAGGCCGGGGTGCGCGCGCCGGAAGCGGAGTCCTTGCTGGCCGCGCACGGGTTCACGCTCGGGCACTTCCCGCAGTCGTTCGAGCGCGCCACCATCGGCGGCTTCGCGGCGACCCGCTCGGCCGGGCAGGCGTCGTCGGGCTACGGCCGGTTCGCCGACCTGGTGGAAGGCGTGCGGGTGGCGACTCCGGCCGGGGAGTGGCGGCTGGGCACCGCGCCCAACTCGGCGGCAGGCCCGGATCTGCGCCAGTTCGCCATCGGCGGGGAAGGCGCGTTCGGTGTGCTCACCGAGGTGGCGTTGCGGGTGCGCCCGAAGCCTTCCGAAACCCGCTACGAGGCACTGGTGCTGGACGGCTGGCAGGCGGGTGCCGGTGCGGTGCGGGCGTTGGCCCAGCAGCGGGTGCTCGCCGACGTGACCCGTCTGTCCGATGTTGACGAGACCGCGGTGCAGCTGGAACTGTCCGGCGCGGCGAAGGCGCGTGCGCTGCGAACGTTGTTGCGCGGCAGGGGGATCAGCGAACCGTGCATGTTGGTGCTCGGCTGGGAGGCGGCCACCGGGGCCGAGCTCAAGCAGCGCCGCGCGGCGACTTTTCGCGCATTGCGCGGATTCCGCACGTTCAAGCTGGGTGCGCGTGGCGGCGAGTCCTGGCGCGCCAACAGGTTCGCGGCTCCGCGGCAGCGGGATGCGTTGCTGGACGTCGGCGTGTGCGTGGAGACCTTGGAGACCGCCACGCACTGGTCCCGGCTGGCCGAGCTGCGCTCGGCGGTGCGCGCGGCGCTGATCGGGGCGTTGGACGGCGACGGCCGGACGCCCATCGTGATGTGCCACCTCTCGCACGCCTACGAAACGGGAGCTTCGCTGTACTTCACGGTGCTCGCGGCGCGGGATTCCGACGACCCGATCGGCCAGTGGCAGCGCGCGAAGAAGGCCGCCACCGACGCCATCGCCGAACGCCCGCCCGGCGGCGAAATCGGCCGCGGCACGCTGACCCACCACCACGCCGTGGGCGCGGATCACCTGCCGTGGCTGGAATCCGAGATCGGTCCGGTCGGCACGGCGGTGCTGGGCGCGGCGAAGCGGGCGGTGGACCCGACCGGCATCCTGAACCCCGGCAAGCTGGTGGACTGACCGGAGCCGTCGAACCTGCCGCGCTTCAACGCCGCGAGGACCGCGCACCACTGCGGTTTCGGCACGCTCAGCTGCCCGGCGGAACGGTTCTTGGTGTCCCGGATCGCCGCCGTGTCCGCGAAACCGCCGACTTCCACGCAGCCGCTGTTCGCTCCGGATCGACTGGATTTGTGCCAGCCGCTCATGATCGATTCCCCCCTCCGGTTCCCGCGCGGGAGCGCTCGAGGTGACCGGAGTCGGGGCCGAGCCGCGCCGGCGCGCTGGAACCGCGAGTCATCGTATCCGCGGCGAAGATCGGAAATGGCGGAATCGGGGAATCGGCTCGGAGCATCGCGAGTTCCCGCGAGCATCCGCAAGCGATTGGACCGAGCGGCCGCCGGACCGCTCGAAAAGCAGTCGCCGACGAGCGAACGAACCGCCTGCCCCGTTGCAGCGGCGGGCGGTCCGTTCGCTGGAGATCCGGTCGGCGGTCAGACCGTGACGAGCATCTTTCCGGTGTTCTCACCGCGCAGCAGGCCCAGGAAAGCCTCGGGCGCGTTGCGCAGGCCCTCCACCACGGTCTCGGTGTAGTGGATCCGGCCATCGCGCACCAGCGGTGCGACGTGGTCGACGAACTGGTCCTTCAGGTTCGCGTGGTCGATCACGATGAAGCCCTGGATGTGCAGGCGCTTCTTCACGATCTGGAACATGTTCCGCGGGCCCGGCTCCGGCTTGGCGTTGTTGTACTGCGAGATCGCGCCGCAGGCGGCGACCCGGCCGAAGTCGTTGAGGTTGTCCATGGCGGCTTCGAGGTGGTCCCCGCCGACGTTGTCGAAGTACACCTCGAGCCCGTCCGGCGCTGCCTGGGCCAGCTGTTCGGCGACCGGCGCGTCCTTGTAGTTGAACGCGGCGTCGAAGCCGAGGTCCTCGGTGACGTGCCGGACCTTCTCCGCGGAGCCGGCGCTGCCGATCACCTTGGCCGCACCGCTCAGCTTGGCCAGCTGCCCGGCCAGCGAGCCGACCGCGCCCGCGGCGCCGGAGACGAACACGGTGTCGCCCTCCTGGAAGCGGGCGACGTCGAACAGGCCGGCGTAGGCGGTCATGCCCGGCATTCCCAGCACACCCAGGTAGGCGTTCAGCGGCGCGGCATCCGGGTCCACGGCGGTCGCGTGGTCGGCGCTGAGGGTGGCGTACTCGCGCCAGCCGAGCGCGTGCAGCACGTGCTGGCCGACCTGGAACTTCGGCGAGTTCGACGCGATGATCTCGCCGACCGCGCCGCCGTCGAGCGGCTTGCCGAGCTGGAACGGTGCGACGTAGGAGCGCACGTCGTTCATCCGACCGCGCATCGCCGGGTCGACGCTCATGACCTTGTTGCGCACCAGGATCTCGCCGTCACCGGGAGCGGCCACCGGGGCCTCGGCGATCTCGAAGTTCTCCTGGGTCGGCCAGCCCTGCGGGCGGGCGGCGAGCCGGATCTCCACGCCGAGGTCGGGAAGTGCCTGGGTCGTCACACTGACCTCCATATACGGAACTTATCGGTACCGAAAATGTCACGCCGAGGACGGGTCTCCGCACTGGATGGATCTCCGTCCCGGATCCGACCGGCTGCCCCGGCGCGACGACGGCCTCTCGACGAGACAACGCCGTGCGGCCGCCGCTCCATTCCACCTGACGGATCACCGCAGGGCAGAACCGGCCGCGGTGCCCGACCCGGGCTACTCTTCCCGCTTGCCGCGGCGCAGCGTGGGAGTCCAGCGGGACTTCTCCAGCGAGCGGCGCAGACCGAGGTAGGCGGATTGCATCAGCGCGATCAGGTCGGCGGCGCGGCCCGGCTGCGCCCGGTGGTCCGGCTGCGGCATCGGGGTCACCCGCATCCAGCGCTCGTCCCACAGCGCTTCCATCGCGTGGTTCCAGCGCAGCTCGGCGCCCTCGACCACGTCGTCGCGCTGCTGCTCGGCCTCGGCGATCCGCTCGTCCGCCGACGCGACCTCCTTGGCCAGCCGGGACGCCTTCTCCCGCTCGTGCTCGCGCATCTTCTCCGCGGCGCCGGTGGCGGCGGCGATGATCTCCTTGTAGCGGGACGAAGCCGGGACCTGCGGATCGGTCACTGCACGTCCTCCTGCGAAAGCGCGGCGGAGAGGTCGAACGGGAGCACCACTTCCGGCTGCGAGTGGACCGAGCGGTCGAAGAACAACCCGCGCCGCTCCCGTGGTGACCAGTTCACCAGCTGCCCGGCGGCGAAGCTGGACAGCTCCTGGCCGTGCACGTCGAACGCGATCCACGCGCCGATCTCGTCGACCGGGCCCATCAGCGTGTTCTTCAGCCGTTGCGGGCTGCGCCACCAGCCGAGCACGTGCATCCGTTGCTCCGGGCCCTGCTTGAGCAGCTTGCGCAGCCGGTCCAAGCCGCTGGTCAGCGTCGCCGGGTCCTTGCGCTCCAGCAGCGAGTGCGCCGCGTCCACGCCGTAGATCAGCACGTAGTGCGGGGTGTGGTCGGAGTCCTCCGCGCCGGAAGCGCGCTTGTCCAGCTCCGCGGCCAGGTCCTCGACGGTCTTGTCGACGTCGCCGAAACCGTAGGACTGCACCGCGTGCCCGTCCCCGAGCAGCGCCTGCACCAGCTGCCGCACGTCCGGCTCGACCTCCTCCACCAGACCCAGCGCGGTGAACCGGGCACTGCCCGGCTCGTGCTGGCGGGCCAGCGACAGCGCCGCCGCGCCCAGCACGCTGGTGGCGTCCATGAAATCGTTAAGATTCACATTGATTATGAAGACAGCAAGATTGTTTGACGAGAGCAAGGATGCTATAGGTTTACAAAAGATATACAATATTCTTGAACAGAGTCTATATAGAG
>NZ_JAFRFW010000538.1:0-4119 GCF_017434145.1 Saccharopolyspora sp.
CCGGAGCAGGCGCGCCGTCCCCGGTGCTCCGCGGCTGACGCCGCCGGACGTCGCGCGAGCAGTTTCGATCGAAGAAACCGAAGACGAGGAGTTCCACATGCGCCTTTCCCGATCCGCCCCGGTCCTGCTCGCCGCCGCGCTGACCGCGCTGCCCGCCGGAGCGGCCGGCGCAGCCACCGGCCAAGTCACCGTTTTCGAAACCGAGGTCCAGAAGCTGAGCACCTACAGCGACCCGGCGGGCTGCCACAAGCTGCCGCCGGCCGCGCACGTGCTGACCAACCAGACGAACGAGCCGGTGCAGATCTACGGCGACCCGTTCTGCCTGACGCCGAGCCTGACCGTGCAACCCGGTCACGGTTCGCACGTCGCGCCCGGCAGCGGCAGCTTCTCCGCATGACACCTCCGTCTGCTCCGGACGGACGTGACGCTGGGACGCCGGTCGATCTGGTGGTCGTGGGACTCGGCTACGTGGGGCTCCCGCTGGCCGCGCGAGCCTGCGAGGCGGGCGTGCGCACGATCGGGCTGGACGTCTCCGCGGAGGTGGCGGACGGTCTCAACGCCGGACGCTCGCACGTGGGCGACGTGCCCGATTCCGTGGTCGCCGACATGGTCGCGGCGGGCTTCACGGCCACCACGGCTCCGTCGGTGCTCGCCGCCGCCGACACGATCGTGCTGTGCGTGCCCACGGGGCTGTCCGCATCAGGTGACCCGGATCTGACCGCGGTGCGCGCGGCCGCGCGCACGGTGGCCGGGCGGTTGCGGCCGGGGACGCTGGTGGTGCTGGAGTCGACGAGCTATCCGGGCACCACGGAGGAAGTGGTGCGCCCGATCCTGGAGCACCGCAGCGGATTGCGCGCCGGGGACGACTTCCACCTGGTGTACTCGCCGGAGCGGATCGACCCGGGCAACGCGCGCTTCAGCATGATCAACACGCCCAAGGTGGTCAGCGGGTGCACCCCGTTGTGCGCCAAGCACGGCGTGGCGTTCTACGGGCGGTTCGTCGATTCCCTGGTGGTCTCCCGCGGCACCCGCGAGGCGGAGATGGCCAAGCTGCTGGAGAACAGCTACCGGTACGTGAACATCGCGCTGGTCAACGAGGTGGCGCTGTTCTGCGACCGGGTGGGCATCGACGTGTGGGACGTGCTGCACTGCGCGTCCACCAAACCGTTCGGCTTCGCGCCGTTCCAGCCCGGCCCCGGGGTGGGCGGGCACTGCATCCCGGTCGACCCGAGGTACCTGGAGAGCAAAGCGCGCGACGAGGGCTTCTCGTTCAGCACGCTCTCCTCGGCCCGGGCGGTCAACGAGCAGATGCCGGAGCATGTGGTGGACCGGGCCGCGGCGCTGCTGGCGGGCCAGGGCAAGCGATTGGCCGAGGCGCGGGTGCTGCTGCTCGGCGTGGCCTACAAGCCGGATGTGGCCGACACCCGCGAGTCACCGGCGTACCCGGTCGCGCGCGGGTTGCGGGCCCGCGGCACGTCGGTGGCCTTCCACGACCCCAACGTCTCCCGGCTGCACGTGGACGGGACGGAAGTGCCCAAAGTGGACGGTCTGAATCCCGCGCTGCGGGCGGCCGACCTGGCGATCCTGATGCAGGACCACCGCTGCTACGACCTGGTGCAACTCGCCGCTTCCGGCTGCGTGCTGCTGGACACCCGCGGAAAGGCGGCCGGAGCCGCGGTGACGTTGCTGTGAACCGCTGCGCCGCAGCGGACGAACGAGGCTTTCGCGGAATTTGCCCCCCAAATCCCGCGTGAGGGCCGGAGCCGCGGCTCCGGTGCAAGTGGACAGTACCCGAATGAGAGGAGAGTGCTATGAGCACCGCTCTGGCCACCGAACGGCTCCGCAAGCGCTTCGCCAAGTGGGACATCGACGGCAGCGGCAGCTTGGAGCGCGCCGACCTGGAGAAGGAGGGCGAGAAGATCGCCCAGGCGTTCGGCAAGTCGCCGACCAGCCCGGAAGGGCAGGCCATGCGCTCGGCGTTCACCACCATGTTCGGCTACCTCGCGGACAACGCCGGGATCGGCGCCGACGGCGCGCTGACCGAGGACGACTTCGTGCGCGTCGCGCAGAAGATGATGTTCGAGGACGGCGAGACGGCCTTCGACGGCGTCCTCGGGCCGGTGGTGCGCGGCATCGTGGGCCTGTGCGACAAGAACGCCGACGGCCAGATCAACGGAGCGGAGTTCGCCTCCTGGCTGACCGCGGTCGGCGTGGACCGGTCGCAGGCATCGGGCACGTTCGCCCAGGTCGACGCGAACGGCAACGGTGAGCTCTCGGTGGACGAGCTGCTCGCCGCGGTCCGCGACTTCCACTTCGGACGGTCCGAGATCGAGCTGTTGGGCTGAGCCGGCGACGATCGCGAGAAGGCCGGTGCCCCCTACCTCGCCACGGGGTCACCGGCCTTTTCCTTCGGATCGCCGCCGCTATCGCGCAGCGCGCTACGACACCAGGCTCGCGAGCTGTGATTCACCGGCGCACGCCGGCACGCCCTGGGTGAACGAAAGCGGAGTTTCCGGCTGCAACCCCAAATCGGCCCCGGTCACCACGTGCTCCGTGCGCACGAGGACGTTGTAGTGGTTCGGGAAGTGGCAGGCGTCGAACCCGAGCACGGTGCCCACCAGGTCGCCGCCGATCCAGAACCGGTCACCGCGGTCCAGCACGCCCGCGCACCCGAACTCGGCGAATCCGAGGAACCCCACCCGGTCGATGCGGGCGCCCGGCTCGGCGTCCCGGTGGTCGGTGCTGACCAGCTCGTGCAGTTCGCCGCGGCGCACGCACCGGCTGGCGTGCGGTTCCAGGGACATGCCGCGTTGTTCGCGGCGGTGCAGCAGGATCTTCACCAGCGTCGCGTGCAGCGTCCGCTTGGGGCCGTCCTCTTCCAGGTTCATCGAATGCACTCCCTTCCATGCTCACCGGCGGACCGGTCGTGCACCCGGTAGGTGTCGGCGACCAGTTCCAGCGCGGCCAGCCCGCCGTCCCTGCTGAGGCCGTCCCTGCTGAGGCCGTCCCTGCTGAGGCCGTCACCGCTACCGCCGCCGCTGCTTCCGCCTGCGCAGCGGCCGTTGTCGATGGCCGCGCCGAAGTCGGCCAGGATCCCGTCGTACTCGTGCCACAGCGAGGCTTTGAACCCGTCGTGCCCGGCGAGCATGTCCGCCCGCCGCACGCTGCCGTCCGCGAACCGCAGCTCGACGTCCTTGGTCTCCCCCGGGTGCGACCAGTCGAGTTCCACGATGGCCGGTACGCCGGTGGCCGAGCGCAGCCGCACCACGGCCTGCCGGTCCACGCCGTGCTCGTCGCGGGTCACGGCTGCGTCGCGCACCGATACCTCGCCGAGGAACAACCGCACCAGGTCGAACGCGTTCGGACCGTTGTCGGCGACGCATCCACCGCCGCAGCGGACCGGGTCCAGGTACCAGGTGTCGCCGCCGAGGTGTTCCTCGATGCGTTCGAGGTAGCGCACCGTCATCGACTCGATCCGGCCTTCGGCCCCGGCCAGCAGCCGCAGCACGTTGTCGTTGTAGCGGCGGTGGAACGCGGTGAACAGCGTGGTCCGCTCGGCGAGCCCGGCCAGCTCGCGGCCTTCCGCGACGGTGATCGCGAGCGGTTTTTCCACGCACACCGGTAACTCCGCGCGCAGCGCGTCCCGGCACACGCGCGCGTGCGTGTCGTTGGGCGCGGTCACGATCACGGCGTCGAGGTCGGCGGCGTGGAACATGTCGCGGTGGTCGAGGTAGCCGGTCGCGCGCGAGAGGTGCGGGCCCAGAACGGCGGCGTGCACGTCGCAGACGCCGGCGAGTTCCCAGTGCGGCGACCGTTGCACCGCGGCCAGGTAGTAGTGCGCCATCGTGCCGAGTCCGACCACGCCGACGCGCCGCGGCGCGCTCAACATGCCCCCGCTTCCAGTCCCAGCTCGACCAGTTCGCGGTACACCCCGGCGCGGATCGGCACGCCGGCGATCTTGCGCTGCCGCGCCCGTTCCGCTTCGTGCCAGCCCGGGTACCGCACCGGTTCGTCGCCCAGCGGCGGGCATTCCACCAGCGTGCTGAACAGTCCGCGGGCGTCGCCTGCGAAATCCCCGTGCGGGCGCAGCACTCCCGGCGCGATGGCGAGCACGAAGAA
>NZ_JAFRFW010000539.1:0-2984 GCF_017434145.1 Saccharopolyspora sp.
CTCGCGCGGCTGCGCGCGAGGGTGGAAGCGCACCACCTGCGCCCCGTGCAACTCCGGATCACCCGCGAGGAGCACGACGTGGCGCACCTCGCCGCCCGGCTCGCCGACGAACTCGGCAAGGACCCGCGCGAAGCCGTGCGCGTCCCGCTGACGCGACTGCTCGCCCAGCACACCGAACAGCACGGGCCGCTGGTGGTGATCGTCGACGACGCGCAGCGGATCGCGCCGGGCTGCCTGGCCGAACTCGCCCGCATGGTGAATCCGCAGAACTGCCACCGGGTCACTTTCGTCTGCGCATTCCGCACCCCGGCAGCGGGCGCACCCGCCGAACTCGCGCGGCTGCGCGACGCCGGACTCGTGCACGAGGAACGGCTGCGCCCGCTGGACGAATCCGCGATGCGCGCGCTGCTCACCGACGACCTGCAAGCCGAACCCGCGCCGCAGCTGGTGCGCGCGGTGCGCCGGAACAGCCGCGGGCTGCCCGCTTTCGCGCACGCGCTGCTCGACGGCTACCGCGAAGCCGGCTGCCTGCGGATCGTGGACCAACGGGTCTGCCCGGTCGGTGGCCGCGGACCCGCCGTGCGGATCACGCACCCGCTGTTCGCTGGGCTGAGCGAGCTGGGTTCGCCGTGCTGGCCGGTGCTCAAGGCGCTGGCCGTGCTGCACCCGCTGCGCGGCAACGTCCCGGAGCTGATCGCCCGAGCGACCGACCTGCCAGAGCACCAGGTGCTCGAAGCGCTCAAAGCGCTGCGCGCCACCGGTGTGCTGACCGGCGAGTGGCGGTTCCGGGTGCCCGCGCTGGGTGCGCTGCTCACGACCTGCCTCGGCCCGTACGAGCGGCGGCGGGTCAGCGAGCTCGCGGTGCTCGCGCTGTGGAACGGCGCGGCGACCTGCGCTGATCCGGAGTACTTGGCGGAGCGGCTGGCGACCGCGGGCAGGCTGGTCGACCCGGACCGGGCCGCGGCGGAGCTTGTGCAGATCAGCGGCCGGACACCGCCGGAGCGCGGGGACCTCGCCGACCATTGGGGCCGCGCCGCGGCACGGTTGTGCACCGAGAGCGGGCAGCGCGCCGAGGTGCTGCACCGCCATGCGGTGACCAGCGCACTGCACATGCGGTTCGAGTCGGCCGCGGAAAGCGCGGACGAGGTGCTGCGCGACCATCCGCAGCAGCTGAGCCCGGATTCCGCGCAGGAACTGCGGATCGTGCGGTTGGTCGCGGCCGCGGCCACCGGTGCGCTGGGTGAGCTCGTCCCCGAGCGCTCTCCGTCCACCGTGGTCACCCGGGCCGCCGGGCTGTGCCTGCTCGGGCGGTGGGCGCAGGCGCACGACGAGCTCGTCGAGAACCTTCCGCTGTGGTCCTCGTCCGAGTCCACCAACGGCATGTTCGGCCGGGTGCTGCTGGATTCGGCGGCGGCGGTGCTGGGCCGCTCCCGCTGGAGCGGCTCGGCGCGGGGGCGCGGCACCACCGCGGACGTGCTCCGGATTCTGACCCGGGCGTTGACGTTGTTCGGCGGACTGCGCGAACCGGCGCAGGGAGCGCAGGTGGCGGCCGAGCGGGCGGTCCACTTCGGACACGCGGGCCGGTGGGACGAGGCGCTGGAGCACGCCCGTTCCGGCCTGGCCACCGCCGCCGCATGGGGCGGCACACCCGGGCACACCGCGTTGTTCCGGCAAATGGCCGACATCTTCGTCGCCCGCGGACAGCTGCAGCGAGCGCGCACCATCATCGCGGAGGCCCGCGAACAGCACCTGCTGCTCCCGCACCTGCTGGCCATCCCGGAAGCCGAGCTGGAAAGCACCACCGGTGCGACCGACCGAGCTCGCGCGCACCTGACCTCGGCGTTGCGGGCCGCGGACGCCGACGGCGTGCTCATCGGCACCGACGAACTGCTGCGCGCCCTGGTCGAACTGGAAACGCGGTGCGGTGACCACGCGGCTGCTCGGGAGCACGCCGCGCGGCTGGAACAGGTCGCGGCGCGGCTGGACGACTCCGCCGCTCGCCGAAACGACCTGCTGGGCCGGGTCCTGGTGCACGGCGACACCGCGGCCGCGGCGGAGGCGATCGAGCTCGCCGAGTCCCGGCAGCGCCCCTGCGAACTCGCCCGCACTTTGGCCACCGTGGGCGGATCCGCGGCCGGTAGCGGCACGATGCTGCGCACCGCCTACGAGTTGTTCGGCGAGCTCGACGCGCTCATCCCGCGCGCGCGGCTGCGGCTGCTGATGCGGGAACGCAAGGTCACCGTCCCCGGGCGCGGCACCACGGTCGCCGAGAACGAGCGGCTGCTGGCCACGTTGATCGCCGAGGGCCTGACCAACGCGCAGCTCGCGACGATCCTGGGCACCAGCGAGAAAGGGATCGAAGGACGGCTCACCCGGCTGTTCCAGCGGGCCGGTTTCCGGTCCCGCGCCGAACTCGCGACGGCTTTGCTGCACGGCGATTTCTCCGTCGAACTGACGTGATACCTCAGCATTCGCCAGCGCTGGAAAACGGCGCCGGCGAACGATCGGGAGAACGGGGACCTGCATCCGGGACCCGGCTTAATTCCGGTGCCGAGCGGGCGCGTTCGGCATTTCTCGCCGACCAGCGGAGCGCGGAGCACTTTCGCCCCGGTCGAAATGGGGCGAACGAGACCTTCGCTCCTAGCGACTCCGGCGCACGCGGAACGCTCAGATGAGTCCGCAGCGCAGCGCGTGCGCGACCAGTTGCGGACGATTGCGCACGTCGAGATTGCGCATCATGGCCCGGACGATGTTCTTGACCGTGCGTTCCGAGTAGCTCAGCCGCGACCCGATCTCCTCGGTGTCGCAGCCCTCCGCCAGCAGCCGCACGACCTCGACCTCCCGCGCGGTCAGCCCGACCGAGTCCAGCCCGCGCGGCGCCAGCACGTCCCGCTGCAGCTCCTGCACCTGCCGCAGCAGCTCACCCAGCAGGTTCGGCGGCAGCACGCCACCACCCGGTCGGTGACCTGGTCGGCGGCGAAGAC
>NZ_JAFRFW010000540.1:0-17074 GCF_017434145.1 Saccharopolyspora sp.
GCCCGTGCCCGGCACGGGCATCGAAGCGGGTACGCGAGGAGGATTCCGGTCATGACGCACCAGGACACGACCCCCGAAACCGCCGCGGGAACAGCACCGGGCACGACTGCGGCGAACGCTGCAACCGGGGCTCACCTTTCCGCGCCCGCGGTGCCTGCCGCCTCCACCGACCCGGATCGCTGGGGCCGGGTGGCCGACGACGGCACGGTTTACGTGCGCACCTCCGGCGGCGAGCGGGCGGTCGGATCGTGGCAGGCGGGCGCCGCGGCCGAGGGGCTGGCGCACTACGCGCGGAAGTTCGACGACGTGCGCACCGAGGTCGAGCTGCTGGAGACCCGGATCAGCGGGCACTCCGGCGATCCGAAGCAAGCGCTGACCAGCGCACGCCATCTGCGCGACGGGCTGGCCGAGGCGGCCGTCGTGGGCGACCTGGATTCGCTGCGCGCTCGTGTCGAGCACCTCGTGACGCGCGCCGAGCAGGCGGTGCAGGACGCGAAGGCGCACAAGGACCAGGTCCGGGCGGACGCGGTGGCGCGCAAGGAAGCGCTGGCAGCCGAGGCGGAGCAGATCGCCGCGGAGGCCACGCATTGGAAGTCGGCGGGCGACCGGCTCCGGGCGATCCTGGACGAGTGGAAGACCGTCCGGGGCGTGGACCGCAAGACCGATGAGCAGCTCTGGCGCCGGTTCTCCAAGGCCCGGGACGCGTTCAACCGCAGGCGCGGCTCGCACTTCGCCGAACTGGACCGCCAGCGCGCGACGTCCAAGGCGCACAAGCAGGAGCTGGTGGAGGAGGCCGAGTCGCTGACCGAGTCCACCGACTGGGGCGCCACCGCCACCCGCTACAAGCAGTTGATGGCGGATTGGAAGGCGACCGGGCGCGCCCCGAAGGACAGCGATGAGGCGCTGTGGCGGCGGTTCCGGGCCGCGCAGGACACGTTCTTCGCACGGCGCTCCGCGGCGTTCTCGGAGCGCGACGCGGAATTCGCGCAGAACGCGACGGCCAAGGAGGAGCTGCTGGCCGAGGCCGAGACGATCGACCCGAAGGCGGACCTGCAAGCCGCGCAGCAGCACCTGCACCGCATCCAGCAACGCTGGGACGAGATCGGCAAGGTGCCGCGCGAGCGGATGCGGGAGCTGGAGGGCAGGCTGCGGACGGTTGCCGACCGGGTACGCACGGCTTCGGAGACGCAGTGGCGGCGCACCGACCCGGAGGCACAGGCGCGCGTCGAGCAGTTCCGGGAGCGCGTCGAGCAGTTCGAGGCGCAGGCGGAGAAGGCGCGGGCCGCCGGGGACGCGAAGCGGGCCAAACAGGCCGATGAGCAGGCCGAGCAGTGGCGAGTCTGGCTGTCGGCGGCGGAGCAGGCACTCGAAGACCGCTGAGCGGGCATCCCAGGCCGCCGCGTTGACGACCGCTTGAGGCGACGCCTCGCCGAGTTCCACGGGGTTTGCGCCTCGATGCGTGCCGCAGTCCGCGACTGCTGTTCAACCAGCCTCAACAGGCTTCGCTGGGCGCTCAGCACCACGTCAGGGCCGCCTGAGCACCACCCGAAGCCACTGCACGGCCAGCACCACGATGCACACCACGGCCAGCACCAGTCCCAGCGACGGCCCGCCTTCGGGCACCGTCTGCCGGGACCAGATCGCGGTGACCCCCTCGAACGACACGATGATGCAGGCCATTCCGGCGACCCACGCCAGCGCCCAGCGCCGGGTGGCCAGCGCGAGCGCGCTGAGCAGGACCCCGGCGATGGTGGAGTTGATCGCGAACAGCCGCGGCAGCAGCGTGATCTTCAGCGCGGGATCGGCCTGGCCGAACAGCACCTGCCACCCGGTGGCGTCGCCGATCCACGGCAGGATCGAGCACAACACCAGCACGAGCATCACCCCGGCGATGGTCAGCGCCGTGGTGCCGGGATCGATGCGGCGCAGCAGGTCGCGCTCGGCCTTGGAGAGTTCTTTGCGACCCTGCTCGTCCGCGGCTGCGGCCGGATTCGCACCTGCCACCGGCTCGTCCCGCTGCCCGCCGTCGTGCTTCGGTTCCTTGGCATCGTCGCTCAACACGCACATCCCTGTTCGGCGGCCGGCTGCGGTTGTGGTGCGCCGAAGGACGGGAGTCCGAGGCTGACCCCGGAGGTCTTGGGCCGTTCGCCCACCTCCCAGTGGTCCCCGGCGCGGGTTCGGCGGTGCGCGGTGATCTCCCCGTCGGCGACCAGGTGGTGCGGCGCGGCGCGGGTGACCGCGGTGTGCACGACGTCGCCGGGGCGGATCTCCCGGTCGATGGCTCCGTCCGGGGCGAAGTGCACCAGCCGTCCGTCGCGGGCGCGGCCGGACAGCCTGCGGGTCTCGCTGTCCTTGCGGCCTTCGCCTTCGGCGACGAGCAGTTCGACCTCCGTGCCGACGAGTTCCTTGTTCAGTTCCCAGGACATCTCGTTCTGCAGCGCGACCAGCCGTTCGTAGCGCTGCTGCACGACCTCCTTCGGCAGCTGGCCCGGCAGGTCGGCGGCGGGCGTGCCGGGCCGCTTGGAGTACTGGAAGGTGAACGCGCTGCTGAACCGGGCTTCGCGCACGACTTCCAGGGTCTGCTCGAAGTCCTCTTCGGTCTCACCGGGGAAACCGACGATGATGTCGGTGGTGATCGCCGCGTCCGGCATCGCTTCCCGGACCTTGCGCAGAATGTTCAGGTACCGCTCGGAGCGGTAGGAGCGGCGCATCGCCTTGAGCACCCGGTCGGAGCCGGATTGCAGCGGCATGTGCAGCTGGTGGCAGACGTTGGGGGTCTCGGCCATCGCCTCGATCACGTCGTCGGTGAAGTCCCTCGGGTGCGGCGAGGTGAACCGCACCCGCTCCAGGCCGTCGATCTCCCCGCAGGAGCGCAGCAACTTGCCGAACGCGAGCCGGTCGCCGAATTCGACGCCGTAGGCGTTGACGTTCTGCCCGAGCAACGTCACTTCGAGCACGCCCTCGTCGACCAGGGCCTGGACTTCGGCCAGCACGTCGCCGGGGCGGCGGTCCTTCTCCTTGCCGCGCAGCGCGGGCACGATGCAGAAGGTGCAGGTGTTGTTGCAGCCCACCGAGACGGACACCCAGCCGGAATAGGCGGATTCGCGGCGCGCGGGCAGCGTGGAGGGGAACACGTCGAGGGATTCGAGGATCTCGACCTCGGCCTCCTCGTTGTGCCGGGCGCGCTCCAGCAGCGTCGGCAGCGAACCGAGGTTGTGCGTGCCGAACACGACGTCCACCCAGGGCGCGCGGCGCACGATCTCGCTGCGGTCCTTCTGCGCCAGGCAGCCGCCGACGGCGATCTGCGTACCGGGGTGGTTCTGCTTCACCGGACGCAGGTGGCCGAGGTTGCCGTAGAGCCGGTTGTCGGCGTTCTCGCGGACCGCGCAGGTGTTGAACACGACCACGTCCGCCTCGGTGTCCTTGGGCGCGCGCACGTACCCGGCTTCTTCCAGCATCCCGGAGAGCCGTTCGGAGTCGTGCACGTTCATCTGACATCCGTACGTGCGCACCTCGAAGGATCGCGCGGCGTCCCGCTCAGCCATGCCTCAACGGTATCTCCTGGTCAGAGGCCGAATGGAAGCACCCTGCCCAGCATCGCGGGCAGCGGCCCACAACGATTCGACGAGTTCGGTTCGTGCACGCATGGAATGCGATCCCGGTGGATGCGCGGGAACCGCCGCACCGGAGCCATTCCGTTCGTTTCGCCTTTCGGGCACGAAGCGAGCAGAATTGCTCCATCCGGAGCATCCGCACCATATGGACTAACCGGCCTGGTCGGCCTAGGTTTTCGCCAGCAGAACCGGATTCTTCGGCAAGGAGCGCGCATGACCCCGGAATCGCCGATGATCCGCATGTCCGCGGTCGACAAGCACTTCGGACCGGTGCACGTGCTGCGGGACATCGAGCTGACCGTGCCCCGCGGTCAGGTCGTGGTCGTGCTCGGCCCGTCCGGTTCCGGCAAGTCCACGCTGTGCCGCGCGATCAACCGCCTGGAACCCGTCGACTCCGGCACGATCGAGATCGACGGCACGCCGCTGCCCGCGGAGGGCCGCGCGCTGGCCGGGGTGCGCGCCGACGTCGGCATGGTCTTCCAGCAGTTCAACCTGTTCGCGCACAAGACGATCCTGGACAACGTCACCCTCGGGCCGATCAAGGTGCGGCGCTCGGACAAGGCCACCGCCGAGCAGGAGGCGACCGCGCTGCTGGACCGGGTCGGGATCGCGGATCAGGCGGCCAAGCATCCCGCGCAGCTGTCCGGCGGGCAGCAGCAGCGCGCCGCGATCGCCCGCGCGCTGGCGATGAAGCCGAAAGTGATGATGTTCGACGAGCCGACCTCCGCGCTGGACCCGGAAATGGTCAACGAGGTGCTCGACGTCATGGCGGGGCTGGCCGCCGAGGGCATGACGATGCTGGTGGTCACGCACGAGATGGGTTTCGCGCGCCGCGCCGCGCACCGCGTGTTGTTCATGGACGACGGGCGGATCGTCGAGGACTCCACTCCGGACCGCTTCTTCCAGGGCGCCGAGAGTCCGCGGGCGCAGGACTTCCTGAGCAAGATCCTCACCCACTGACGGCGGCTCCGGCCGCGAAAATCCGGTTCACCGCAGAGAGGGGATTGCCGAGATGAAAGCGCGGAACGTGCGCTGGGGCGTGCTGGTGGCGTCGCTGGCGCTGGCCCTGACCGCCTGTGGCGGCGGAGGGGGCAATCAACTCGCCGGGGGTGGCAACGAGGTCGCCGTGGACCGCGGCGCCAAGTTCGAGCCGGGCAGCACGATGGCGAACCTGCAGCAGGCGGGCAAGATCCGCATCGGCGCCAAGTTCGACCAGCCGCTGTTCGGCCTGCAGGGACTCGACGGCAAACCGCAGGGTTTCGACGTGCAGATCGCCAAGATCGTCGCGGCGAAGATGGGCCTGTCGCCGGAGCAGATCGAGTGGGTGGAGACCCCGAGCAAAACCCGCGAAGAGGTCATCGAGCAGCAGAAGGTCGACATGGTCGTGGCGACCTACACGATCAACGACAACCGCAAGGAGCGGATCAGTTTCGCCGGCCCGTACTACCAGGCCGGTCAGGACCTGATGGTGGCCCGCGACAACACCGGCATCACCGGCCCGGAGTCGCTGCGCCCGACCGGGGCGAAGGTCTGCTCGGTCACCGGTTCCACCCCGGCCGAGGAGATCAAGAAGTACGTCGATCCGCAGAACCTGGTGCTCTTCGACGTCTACTCGAAGTGCTCCGACGCGCTGCGCACCGGGCAGGTGCAGGCGGTGACCACGGACAACGTGATCCTGATGGGCCTGGTGGAGAACGGCGGCGGCCGGTTCAAGCTGGTCGGCAAGCCGTTCACCGCGGAGCCCTACGGCATCGGGATCAAGAAGGGCGACGTGGCGTTCTGCCGGTTCATCGACGACGCGCTGACCGAGGCTCAGGCCGATGGCAGCTACCAGAAGGCGTGGCAGACCACCGCGGGCAAGGTCTCACCGCAGGTGCCGCCGCTTCCGCAGTTCGACGCCTGCGGCTGATCGGAATCCGGGAGGGGCGTGCGTCCCTCCGCCACGCACTCTGCGCCGGAGGGCCTCGTGCACGTCCTCATCGACAACCTGCCCCTCTACCTCAGCGGCCTGCTGCGCACCCTGCAGATCTGCGCGTACGCGGGCGTGCTGGCCCTCGTGCTGGGCACCGTGATCGCCGGTTTCCGGGTCGCACCGCTGCCGCCGCTGCGCGCCGCCGGGACCTCGTGGGTCAACGTGTTCCGCAACTGCCCGCTGACCGTGGTGCTGTTCTTCATGGCGTTCGGGCTGCCCGAGCTGGGGTTGAACGGCTCGTACTTCTGGTTCGGCACCGCCGGGCTGGCGCTGTACACCTCGGCGTTCGTGTGCGAGGCGATCCGCAGCGGCATCAACGCGGTGCCGCCGGGGCAGGCGGAAGCCGCGCGAGCGGTCGGGCTCGGGTTCGGACAGGTGCTGCAGCTGGTGGTGCTGCCGCAGGCGGTGCGCACCGTGGTGCCGCCGCTGGGCAACGTGCTCATCGCGATGATCAAGAACTCGGCGATCGTGGGTGCTTTCGGCGTCGGCGGCGACCTGTTCGCGGTCGGCGACACCCTGACCTCCGCGCGGGGTGAGGCGGCACTGCCGGTGCTGACCGGTGTCGTCATCGGCTACCTGGTGATCACGATCCCGGCCGGGCTGCTGCTGGGTGCCCTGGAGCGGAAGGTGGCGATCGCGCGATGACGAACTCCGTGCTCTACGAGGCACCGGGCCCGGTGGCGCGGCGGCGGAGCATGCTGGCCAGCGCAGGAGTCGGCGTGCTGCTGCTGGCGGTGCTGGTCTGGGTCCTGGTGGCGCTGGGCACGCGCGGGCAGTTGACCGTGCAGAAGTGGGGTCCGCTGATCGACCCCACGAACGACACGTTCGCGCCGTTGTGGAGCCTGCTCGGCGCGGGACTGGCCAACACCTTGCTGGCCGCGGTGCTGGCCATGCTGTTCGCACTGATCATCGGGACGCTGCTGGCCGTGACGCGGTTGACCGCGGCGGCTTGGTACCGGTGGGCCGTGGTCGGCGTGGTGGAACTGCTGCGCGGCGTTCCGGTGGTCATCGCGATCTACTACGCCAGCCGCGTGCTGCCTTCGCTCGGCGTGGACCTGCCGCTGCTGTGGTACCTGGTGATCGGGTTGACCGCGTACAACTCGGTGATCATCGCCGAGATCGTGCGGGCCGGGATCCTCGCGCTGCCGCGCGGGCAGAGCGAAGCCGCTTATGCGATCGGACTGCGGAGATCGCAGGTGCTCACCACGGTGCTGCTGCCGCAAGCTTTCCGGGCGATGCTTCCGGCGCTGATCAGCCAGCTGGTGGTGATCCTGAAGGACACCTCGCTGGGCTTCATCATCTCCTACGTCGATCTGGTGCGGCAGGGCCAGATCGTGATCCAGAACCTGAACAATCCGATCCAGACCTACTTCGTGATCGGGGTGGTGTTCGTGCTGATCAACTACGCGCTGAGCCGAGTCGCGGTGGCCACCGAGCGACGCGTCGGCCGCGGCCGCAAGGGCGCCCCGGTGGTCGAAGGCGTCGAGTGAGCCGGCTCAGCCCGGAGTCGCCTGCACCCCTTCGGGCGCGAGCGTCGCGTCGTAGGCGCGCTGCCAGCTGCCGTCCGCTACCGCGGTGCGCAGGGCCGCGTCGATCTGGTCGCGCAGCACGTCGTCGCCGGACTTGAGGCCGACGAACTGCTGTCCGCCGTCGGTGACCGCGTACGGACCGACCGCGGAGACGCCCTGCCGGGCCGGGTCGACGCCGCCGATCTGCAGGTCCACGCTGCCGCCTGCGAGCGCCTCGGATTGCAGGGTGGCCGGCAGCATGCGGAAGGAGACCTGGGTGGCGGGGTCCAGTCCGAGCTCTTGTGCGATGCGGCGCGCGATCTCCACGTCGAAGCCGCGGTATCCGCCCGCACCGTCGCGCGCGGCGAACTGCCGAGCGTCCGCGCGCAGGCCCACGAGGAGTTTGCCGCGCGTCCGGATCTGCTCCAGCGTCGGCGAGGTGTCCAGCTGGACGCCGCCGGGCGAAGGGACGGGGGCGGGGGCTTGCGGCGACGGACGCGCCGCCGGGGGCGGTGCACTCGCCTGACCGGTTTCGCCCTGATCGTGCCCAGTTCCCTGATTGACGCCGCCGCCTTGCCCGGAGCATCCGGCGAGCATTCCGATCGCCAACACCAACACCGCCACACCCGTGCGCATGCGCCCCATCCTGCCAGCACGCCCCGGCGGTTCGGTCAGGCGCGGTTCACCGGCCGTCGCGGAATGGGCGAAAAACTGCCTCTCGACGGGTTCCTGTCAGCCTCAAGAATTGGCGATGTCGAACGTCTCGCGGAACATGTCCAAGTGGTTCCCGAGACCACTGGGACCGTCTCAGCGCGGTCAGGGTCAACCGGCGGCAACCGTTCGACGTCCGCGGCCGTTGCCGCGCGCCGCGGCCTTCGGCTGCGAACACGAGCCACGGTCTGCCGACTCCGCTGATCCGCACACGACGTCCGGACACTCCCCACCACCATCCGGTCTTCGCTGGTCAGGCCATTGGCCGCGCACCGTACGGCGGCACGTCATCGGCCGTACATCCGCCGTTAACACTCGCAATCGGGTTCTGTATCGGTTTTGATTTCCGCGTCACAGCCGCTACTGTGGCTGCCGTCACGGAGATCAGAGGCGCCAGCGTCGTCGCCCTCGTGCGCAGCCAGCACCATTTGCGTCAGGAGGCGAGGAATGGCGACGCGAACGCCCATCCATCCCGTCGTGCGGCAGGTGACCGAACGCATCGCGAACCGCAGCGAGACCACCCGCCGCGCCTACCTCGAACGCATCGGCAACGCCGCCGCCGACGGGCCGGTGCGCGCCGGAATGCCGTGCAGCAACCTCGCGCACGGTTTCGCAGGCTGCAGCGGCGCCGACCGCATCGCCGTGCGCGGCGAGCGCAAACCCGGCGTGGCGATCGTGTCCGCCTACAACGACATGCTCTCCGCGCACCAGCCGTACGCGGAGTTCCCGGAGTGGATCAAGGACGCGGTGCGGCAGGCGGGCGGCGTCGCGCAGTTCGCCGGTGGCGTGCCCGCGATGTGCGACGGGATCACCCAGGGCCGCACCGGCATGGAGCTGTCGCTGTTCTCCCGCGACGTGATCGCGATGGCCACCGGCGTCGCGCTCTCGCACGAGATGTTCGACGGCGCGCTGCTGCTCGGGGTGTGCGACAAGATCGTGCCCGGGCTGCTGATCGGAGCGTTGGCCTTCGGCCACCTGCCCACGATTCTGGTGCCCGCCGGGCCGATGCCCTCCGGCCTGCCCAACGCGGAGAAGAGCCGCATCCGCCAGCTGTTCGCCGAGGGCAAGGCCACCCGCGAGGACTTGCTGGAAGCCGAGTCGGCCTCGTACCACTCCCCCGGCACCTGCACCTTCTACGGCACCGCCAACTCGAACCAGCTGGTCGTCGAGGTGATGGGCCTGCACCTGCCGGGTTCCAGCTTCGTCGCACCCGGCACACCGCTGCGGCAGGCCCTCACCGAAAAGGCTTCGCAGCGGGTCGTGGAGATCTCGAGCGGTCCCGAACGCACCGCGATCGGCGAACTGCTCGACGAGAAAGCACTGGTCAACGGAGTCATCGCGCTGCTGGCCACGGGCGGTTCGACGAACCACACGCTGCACCTGGTGGCCATCGCCGCGGCCGCGGGCATCGAACTGACCTGGGACGACTTCGCCGAGCTGTCCGCGGTGGTGCCCTCGCTGTCGAAGGTCTACCCGAACGGTTCGGCGGACATCAACCACTTCGCCGCCGCCGGAGGCGTGCAGACCCTGGTCGGCCAGCTGCTCGACGCGGGCTTGCTGCACCCGGACGTGCGCACCGTCGCCGGGTTCGGCTTGGACCGCTACCGGCAGCAGCCGTTCCTCGAAGACGGTGAACTGGTGTGGCGCGACGCCCCGGTCGAAAGCCTCGACCCCGAGGTGCTGCGCGGCGTGCACGAACCGTTCGCGCCGGACGGCGGGCTGCGGGTGCTGGACGGCAACCTCGGCCGCTCGGTCATCAAGGTCTCCGCGGTGAAACCCGAGCACCGCGTGGTCACCGCACCCGCGCGGGTCTTCGACGACCAGCACGATTTCACCGCGCTGTTCAAATCCGGCGAGCTGGACCAGGACGTCGTGGTCGTCATCCGCAACCAGGGACCGCAGGCCAACGGGATGCCCGAGCTGCACGGGCTCACCCCCTCGCTTGGCGTGCTGATGGACCGCGGGCACCAGGTCGCGCTGGTCACCGACGGGCGGATGTCGGGAGCCTCCGGCAAGATCCCCGCGGCCATCCAGCTCACCCCGGAAGCCACCGCGGGCGGGCCGCTCGCCCGGGTGCGCGACGGCGACATGGTCCGGCTCGATGCCGAGCACGGAACCTTGGAAGTGCTGGTTCCCGACGCCGAGCTCGCCGCCCGCGAACCCGCGGCCGGGGTGCCTGCGATGCAGCACGGCACGGGTCGCGAGTTGTTCACGGCGTTCCGCGGCTCGGTCGGCCGCGCCGACCAGGGCGCTAGCGTGTTCGGGTCGCACCGCCGCACGGCGCCCAGCGATCTGCACGCCTGAACGGAAGTGATCCCGTTGAACCCGAGCGGAAGTGATCCCGTGAACACCGCCTCCGAGGTGCTCGACCTCAGCCCCGTGGTCCCCGTCGTTGCGCTGGACGACGCCGCGCACGCGGCGCCGCTGGGCCAAGCGTTGCTGCGCGGCGGCATCAAAACCATCGAAATCACCCTGCGCACCCCCGCCGGGTTGCCCGCCATCGAACGGCTCGCGGCGGAAGTCCCGGAGATCGTCATCGGCGCGGGCACCATCACCGAACCCGGGCAGGCCGACAAGGCGCGCCAAGCCGGGGCCCGCTACATCGTCACTCCCGGGGCGACCGACGAACTGCTCGACGACATCGAAGCCACCGGCCTGCCCTACCTCGCCGGGATCAGCACCGTGTCCGAGGCGATGCGGCTGGCCGCACGGGGTGCGACGGCGATGAAGTTCTTCCCCGCAGAACCCAGCGGCGGCGTGCCATACCTGAAGTCCATCGCCGGACCGCTGCCGCACCTGCGGTTCTGCCCCACCGGCGGGATCGACGCCGACAACGCCGCGCGCTACCTCGCACTGCCCAACGTCGGCTGCGTCGGCGGATCGTGGCTCGCCCCGAAATCACTGCTGGCCGCGGGCCAGTGGGGCCAGGTCGAGGCGCTGGCGCGGCAGGCGGCCGCGCTGGGACCGGCCTGACAGGGACAGTGCACAGCGTGGTGCACGGGGCTCAGCGGCGGACGGCGCTCCGCCGCTGAGCCGTTCCGGATTGTGCGAGCACGTACCGGCGATTGCGGGTCGCTGCTCTACGCCGTGACCTGCTCATCCGGCGTCGGCCGAGTGCTCAACCGCAAGATCCGTCAGGTGGTTCGTCTCGGCGGTGATGCGGGCGACGGCTTCGGCGATGTCCGCGGCGACCGGGACTCCGGCCGTCTCGAGGGAACGGCGGCTCATGACGCCGGTCGCGACCAGCACGCAGCCGGTGCCGGCTTCCGCGGCGGCCTGAGCATCGTCGAGCACGTCGCCGACGAGCACCACTTCCGCCGGGTCACGGGCGAGTTCGGCGAGGTGGCGCTTCAGATGAGCGGCCTTGGCGCCGCCGCCGACCTCGTCGCGCAGCCCGTCCACGCGCTCGAACAGCGAGTGCAGGTCGAGTTCGGTGACCAGCGCGACGAGCTCGTCGTGGAACCACATCGACAGCAAGGACTGGGTACGTCCGGCTTCGCCCCACTCCGCGAGGACGTCCGGCACGCCGGAAGCGAGTCGAGCGGTGTGCAGCAGCTCCCGATAGGACCCGTGGTAAAGCTCCTCGAGATGCGTCCATTCGGCATCGGTGAGCGTGCGATCGAGCAGCCGCTCGTAGCAGTGCACCAGCGGGCGGCTGAAGATGGACCGCCAGTGCTCCAGATCGATGCGCTCCCGGCCGAACGCCGTGCACACCTCGTTCACCGCCGCTACCACGGCGTCGTTGTCGTCGAGCAGCGTGCCGTTCCAGTCCCACACGATGTGCGGCGCCGACTGCGCGCGCATAGCTCCCCCGTAAAGATCGACCGGCAACGTTCGTGCACCCTACCGAAGGACCGCGATCCGCCAGCGGTACCGAGACCAGCCATCCCGGACAAGCCGCGGAGCGCGGACAGGAGCCGATCGTTGAACTACGGACACCGCCTGGCGACCCGTGACGATCTACCGGCGATCGTCGACATCTACAACAGCTCGATCCCGGACAAGACCAGCACTTGCGATTTGGAGCCGGTCACGGTCGCCGACCGGACCGCGTGGTTCGACTCCTCGGACCCGCGAATCCGGCCGATCTGGGTCGGCTACGAATCGGATGCACCGCAGATCGTGACCGGTTACCTGTCTTTCGACCGGTTCCTGAACGGTCGGCCCGGGTACGACGTGACCGCAGACATCGCGGTGTACCTGCATCCGGAGCACCGCGGCAGCGGGCAGGGCAGCCACCTGCTGGGCGAAGCTGTCCAGCACGCGCCCGAACTCGGCGTGCGGAACCTGGCCGCGAGCATCTTCGCCAGCAACGAGGCCAGCATCCGGCTCTTCCTGCGGCACGGCTTTCAGCGATGGGGACTGCTGCCGGAAGTGGCCGATCTGGGCGGCGTGGTGCGAGATCTGGTTTTCATGGGACGGCCGGTGGGCGCGCCTCGGTCGTAACGTTCGGGCGAGGCGGGAAACGCCCGGGCGGTCAGGGTGTGTCGAGCTCGCCGGAACCGCCGTTCAACCCGGCATTTTCGAGTTCTTCCTTGCACACCCGGAAAGCCAGGCCCTCCGGGTAACCCTTGCGGGCGAGCATGGCGACCATGCGGCGCAGCAGTTTCATCGAATCGTCGGCGCGGGAGGTGCGCAGCTTGCGGCGGACCAGCTCACGCGCACGTTCCTCCTCCGCTTCGGAGTCCACACTGGACAGCGCGTCGTTCACCAGCTCCTCGCCGACGCCCTTGCGGCGCAGTTCGTAACCGAGAGCCTTGCGCCCCAGACCTTGGTTGCGCTGGCGTTCCTGCACCCACGCTGCGGCGAACTCCGCGTCGTCGACCAAGCCCGCATCGATGAACTTCTGCAGCACCGCATCGGCGATGTCTTCGTCGATCTCCTTGCGCAGCAATGCCTGCCGGAGTTCGGAACGGCTGCGGGCACGCACCGCCAGCAGGCGATAGACGACGTCCCTGGCCTGCGCCTCCGGGGACTGCTCTTCCTCCGCGGGCGCCCCCCTCTTGCCGGTGCGCTCCCGCCGCGAGGATCGTTCCTCCTGCGCGGGCCGGTGCGCACGCTCATTCCGCTTGTTCTTTCGCGAGCTGCCGCTACTTGTGGACGCACGGTCCGGCAGGTGCTCCGCGGATGCGTCGGGCTCCGGCGATCGGTCGTCGGAATCGGGGTCGCCGGAGTCGGGGTCGCCGCCGGAGATGCCGCGACCTCCGCCAGTGCGGCCTCGCCGGGATTCCCGTTGCTCGCGCGGCAACGTTTCCGCTGAGGAGGAGACCGAATCGCGACGGGAACGGGCACCGGCCAGCCGGTCGGCGCCCGCCGGCTCATCGCGTGCGGCGACTCCCGGGTGCCGTTCCGCCGGATCGCTCGCCTCGGTGGAAGTCGACGGCGACGCGTCCGGCTCCGTGCTCCGCCACACGCCACCGGACGGCGTCCCGCGCCGCGGTCGCGGGCCCGGCCTGGTGCGCGACGGCTCCTCCGACCCGGCCGGGAAGTCCGGCCACGGCGAAGGTTCCGGCCACGACCAGGACTCGGCGCCTTCGCCGTCCGGGGAATCGGGCTCGGGTTGAGCGAAATCCTGTTCGCGCATGATCCGCGCGATCAGAACTCGACGGGAGCGGGGTCGCCTTCTTCCTCGTCCACCTTGGCCCCGATGCCCAGCTTCTCCTTGATCCGCTTCTCGATCTCGTTGGCCACGTCCGGGTTGTCCCGCATGAACTTGCGGGCGTTCTCCTTACCCTGGCCGAGCTGGTCGCCTTCGTAGGTGTACCAGGCACCGGACTTGCGGATGATGCCCTGCTCCACGCCCATGTCGATCAGCGAGCCCTCCCGGCTGATCCCGACGCCGTAAATGATGTCGAACTCGGCCTGCTTGAACGGCGGCGCGGTCTTGTTCTTCACCACCTTCACCCGCGTCCGGTTGCCCACCGCGTCCGAACCGTCCTTCAACGTCTCGATCCGCCGCACGTCCAACCGCACCGACGAGTAGAACTTCAACGCCTTGCCACCGGTCGTGGTCTCCGGGCTTCCGAACATCACACCGACCTTCTCGCGGAGCTGGTTGATGAAGATGGCGGTGGTCTTGGCGTTGTAGAGGGCCGAGGTGAGCTTGCGCAGGGCCTGGCTCATCAGGCGGGCCTGCAGGCCGACGTGGCTGTCGCCCATTTCGCCCTCGATCTCGGCGCGCGGCACCAGCGCGGCGACCGAGTCGATGACGATGCAGTCCAGCGCGCCGGAGCGGATCAGCATGTCCGCGATCTCCAGCGCCTGCTCCCCGGTGTCCGGCTGGGCCACCAGCAGCGCGTCGGTGTCCACGCCGATCGCCTTGGCGTACTCGGGATCCAGCGCGTGCTCGGCATCGATGAACGCCGCGGTGCCGCCGAGTTGCTGGGCGCCCGCCACCGCGTGCAGCGCGACCGTGGTCTTACCGCTGCTCTCCGGGCCGTAGACCTCGACGATGCGCCCCCGCGGCAGACCGCCGATGCCCAGTGCCACGTCTAGCGAGATGGATCCGGTCGGGATGACCTCGACCGGTGCCCGCGACTCCTCGCCGAGCCGCATCACCGATCCCTTGCCGTACTGCTTGTCGATCTGGGCCAGGGCGAGTTCGAGCGCCTTGCCCTTGTCCTGGCCCTTGTCCGGTGTCGATGCCATCGGGGTCCACCTTGGTCACGTCGAACTTCGTCGGATCGGAACCGACGCTACGGGGTGGGACCGACACTCCGGCCGCCTGGCCGACCTACCGCGCGACGAGCACCGGGCGGCCGGGAGGCGGCGAACATCGGGGTTCGATCCGCACTTGCGATCTTAGACGAACGGATGTTCGATCATCGAGCCGACACGCCGGTTCCGCCACCCGGGCGTGTGAAGAATCAGCGCCGGACGAGATCAACGCCGCGCCGCGGGCACCTCGAAGACCTCGCACAACGTCTCCCACACCTGCTTCGGCGACATCCCGGACTCCAGCGCCTCATCGGCCGTGCGTCCGCCGAGCTGGGACATCACGTGGTCCTGGGCGAGCATTTCGGCGCGGATCCGGCCGAACTCCTCGGCCATGCGCCGACGGAAATCGGTGTGTCGCATCGCCGGCCAGCCTACTGGCGCCCGCCGGCGGCGTACGGTCGTGGTGTGCTGCTGCAAGCCGACCCGACCGGCCTGTCCGGCCCGCTCGGGCAGTTGGTGATCGCGGCGATGCTGCTGGTCGCGATCATCGTCGCGCTGCGCTGGTTCTGGGACCGGCGCAACCGCTGAGCCCCGCTCCCGCCCGCCGCACGACGGCGCCTTCGAGACCATCCGGCCCGCGCCCGCCGGGAATCGCCGGACTGTCGGTCCCGTGGTCCAGCATGGAGGGGTGAGCGACGTGCTGGACGGATTCTCCCCCGAAACCCGCGAATGGTTCCGGGGCGCGTTCCACGCGCCGACGCAGGCCCAGGCCGGTGCGTGGCAGGCGATCAACGAGGGCGAGCACGCCCTGGTGGTGGCGCCGACCGGTTCGGGCAAGACGCTGGCGGCGTTCCTGTCCGCGCTGGACGGGTTGGCCGCCGCGGGGCCGCCGCAGGACCCGAAGCAGCGGTGCCGGGTGCTGTACGTCTCGCCGCTGAAAGCGCTGGCGGTGGACGTGGAGCGGAACCTGCGGGCGCCGCTGACCGGCATCCGGCAGGCGACGCAGCGCCGGGGCGGTGCGATGCCCGAGATCCGCGTGGGGATGCGCACCGGCGACACTCCGGCCGATCAGCGGCGCGCGTTCGCGCGGACGCCGCCGGACGTGCTGGTGACCACTCCGGAGTCACTGTTCTTGCTGCTCACCTCGGCCGCGCGGGACTCGCTGCGCGGGGTGGAGACGGTGATCGTGGACGAGGTGCACGCCGTGGCGGGCACCAAGCGCGGGGCGCACCTGGCGTTGTCCCTGGAGCGGCTGGACGAGCTGCTGGCCACCCCGGCGCAGCGCATCGGGCTCTCGGCGACGGTGCGGCCGGTGGACGAGGTGGGCACCTACCTCACCGGTGGGCGCCCGGTGCGCGTGGTGCAGCCAGAGCATCCCAAGCAGGTGCAGGTCAGCGTCGAGGTGCCGGTGCCGGACATGGCCGAACTCGGGCAGCCGACCGGCGAGGTGGAGGGTCCGGCGGCGGGCGCCGAGCAGCACACCTCGATCTGGCCGTCGGTGCAGCAACGGGTGCTGGAGCTGATCGAGGCGCACCGCTCGACGATCGTGTTCGCGAACTCGCGGCGGCTGGCCGAGCGGCTGACCGCGGGGATCAACGAGCTGGCCACCGAGCGCGCGGGCGAGTCGGCCGAGCCCGAGCGGTTCCCCGCGGAGGCGGTCGGCGGCTCGGGGATCACCACCGGTGCGGCGGTGACGGTGGCCCGGGCGCACCACGGCTCGATGTCGAAGGAGCAGCGCTCCTCGGTGGAGGAGGAGCTCAAGTCCGGCGAGCTGCCGTGCGTGGTGGCGACCTCCTCGCTGGAGCTGGGCATCGACATGGGCGCGGTGGACCTGGTGGTGCAGGTCGAGACGCCGCCGAGCGTCGCGTCCGGGTTGCAGCGGGTCGGCCGCGGCGGGCACCAGGTGGGCGCGGTTTCGCGCGGGGTGGTGTTCCCGAAGTTCCGCGGTGACCTGGTGGGCTGCGCGGTGGTCGCGGAGCGGATGGCCGACGGGCTGATCGAGGCGCTGGCGTTTCCGCGCAATCCGCTGGACGTGCTGGCCCAGCACGTGGTGTCGATGGTGGCGATGGACGCCTGGCCGCTGGAGTCGCTGGCGCGGGTGGTGCGTCGGTCCGCGCCGTTCGCGGGATTGCCGGATTCGGCGTTGCACGCGGTGCTGGACATGCTCGCCGGGCGCTACCCGAGCGAGGAGTTCGGGGAGCTGCGGGCGCGCATCGTGTGGGACCGGGTGCAGGACGAACTGCGCGCGCGCCCGGGTGCGCAGCGGCTCGCGGCGACTTCGGGCGGCACGATCCCGGATCGCGGGTTGTTCACCGTAACCACGCCGGGCGACGAGGAGGCTGGCCGCGGCGGCGTGCGGGTCGGTGAGCTGGACGAGGAGATGGTCTACGAGTCGCGGGTGGGCGACACGTTCCTGCTGGGCACCTCGTCGTGGCGGGTCGAGGACATCACGCACGACCGGGTCGTGGTGGTGCCCGCGCCGGGTCAGCCCGCGCGGATGCCGTTCTGGAAGGGCGATTCGCCGGGGCGGCCGCTGGAGCTGGGCCGCGCGCTGGGCGCGTTCGTGCGCGAGGTTTCGGCCGCGGATCGGGAGACGGCGAGCGCCCGGGTCC
>NZ_JAFRFW010000541.1:0-1890 GCF_017434145.1 Saccharopolyspora sp.
CAGACCGCCCGCCACCGCGACCAGCCTGCGCTTGGCCGCCTCCCCCAGCGGCACGCAGTACACGTCGCACCGGGCCTGATCGCCCACCGGCAGGCCCTCGACCTCGCAGGCCAGCACGGTGCGGTCCACCCCGAGCCCGAACCCGACACCGGACAGCGGCGCACCACCGAGCTCGGCCATCAGCCCGTCGTAGCGGCCACCGCCGCCGATGCCGGACTGCGCGCCGAGCCCGTCGTGCACGAACTCGAACGTGGTCTTGGTGTAGTAGTCCAGCCCGCGCACCAGCCGCGGGTTCTCCACGTACGGCACGCCGAGGTCGGCCAGGTGCTGCTTGACCTGCTCGTAGTGCTCCTTCGCCGACGCGGAGAGGTGGTCGGCCATCAGCGGCGCGTCCGCGAGCAGCTCCCGCACCTCGGGCCGCTTGTCGTCGAGCACCCGCAGCGGGTTGATCTCCGCGCGCTGCTGGGTGTCCTCGTCCAGCGCCACGCCGCGCAGGAACTCCTGCAGCTTGGCCCGGTACTCCGGGCGGCAGGTCTCGTCGCCGAGCGAGGTCAGCTCGACGCGGTGCCCGGTCAGGCCGAGTCGCCGGTAGCCCTCGTCGGCGATCGCGATGACCTCGGCGTCCAGCGCCGGGTCATCCACGCCGATCGCTTCCACGCCGACCTGCTGCAACTGCCGGTACCGCCCGGCCTGCGGCCGCTCGTAGCGGAAGAACGCGCCGCTGTAGTGCAGCTTGACCGGCAGCTGGCCGCGGTCCAGGCCGTGCTCGATGACCGAGCGGATCACGCCCGCGGTACCTTCGGGCCGCAGCGTCACCGACCTGCCGCCGCGGTCGGCGAAGGTGTACATCTCCTTGCTGACCACGTCGGTGGATTCGCCGACGCCGCGCGCGAACAGCGCGGTGTCCTCGAACAGCGGCAGTTCGATGTAGCCGTAACCCGCGCGCCGCGCGGAGTCGGACAGCGCCTCGCGCACGGCCAGGAACCCGGCGGACTCGGGCGGGTAGTACTCGGGGATGCCCTTGGGGGCGTTGAAGGTGCTCATCAGCGGTTGTTCGCAGTCCTCGTCGAAGTCACAGGCCGTCGCGCGCCGGAGCGGACAGCTCCAGCAGGAACGGGTTGCTCGCGCGTTCGCGGCCGATGGTCGTGGTGGGTCCGTGGCCCGGCAGGACGACCGTGTCGTCCTGCAGCGGCAGCACCCGCTCGCGCAGGCTGCGCTGCATCGTCGCGTGGTCGCCGCCGGGCAGGTCGGTGCGTCCGATGGCCCCGGCGAACAGGGTGTCCCCGGCCAGCAGCAGCCGGCCGCCCTCCTCGGTCCCGAGGCCGAACAGCACCGACCCGCCGGTATGGCCTGGGCTGTGGGTGACTCCGAAGCTGAGCCCGGCCAGCTGCACGGTCTGCCCGTCCGCCAGCTCGCGGACGTCCTCCGGCGCGGTCAACGGCGGCAGCGCGGCGAACAGCTGCGCGCCCTCCGGGCCCAGCGACGCGGCGGGGTCGGTGAGCATGAACCGGTCCGCAGGGTGCAGCCAGGCGGGCACGTCGTGCGCCCGGCACACCTCGCCGGCGGAGAAGACGTGGTCGAAGTGCCCGTGCGTGAGCAGCACCCCGGCCGGGGTGAGCCGATGCTCGCGCAACTGCTCGTCCAATCCCGCGACCGCTTCCTGGCCGGGGTCGACGATCACGCACTCCGCGTCGTCGCCCGCGGCGAGCAGGTAGCAGTTCGCCTGCAGAGGTCCGGCCGGGAACCCGAGCACCAGCACGAAAACGAGCCCTTCTTCGATCGGTCAGGACGGTGGCCGAGGCCGCGGGCGGGACAGCTCCGGAACCCGCGGACACAGCAGCGGCCACGGCGGCCACCGCGCGCGGATCACCGGCGAGGCGGCGGTCGGCG
>NZ_JAFRFW010000542.1:0-5436 GCF_017434145.1 Saccharopolyspora sp.
GCCGAAGTTCACCGACGCGGCTACGGCGCACACCGCCGCCGACCTGTGGTACTCGCTGAGCAGGAGTCGCGCACCACCGCGACTACGAGCTGTCCCCGACCATCACCGAACTGCACAACTGGCACCGCAGCACCAGTGATGCCTGCGCCGCGCTGACCTCGCCCACACGCTGAAACCAGCGCAATCGCGGCGATAGCACTGCTTCTTCCCACAATCTCCGATGCTTCCTTCGGGTGATCTCGGTGGTTTGCCCAGTTGGCAACCCGCGAAGCTTGGCCCGCGAAGATCAGTGAAGGGGGCAACATGGGAACGCGCAACGGGGTTCCGGTGCACACCAGGCGGGCCAGCAGCAGGCTGCGCGAGCTACGGCAACGCAGCGGCTTCACCGAGAAGGACGTCTCGCGCGCACTGGGCATCTCGATGAGCAAGGTCAGCCGGATGGAATCCGGCCACCGAGCCTTGAAGGCCGACGACGTGGCCGCACTCCTCGGCCTCTACCGGATACCGGCACGGGAACGGCAGGAAGTTCTCAGCATCGTTCGGGACGGTTCGGAGACCAATTGGTGGACCAGCCGGAGTGTCCCGACCTCGCGGGTCTGGGATGACTTGAAATCGTTCGAAAGCGAAGCCGTCGTCCTGCGCAGCTACGAGACGATGCTCGTCCCCGGGTTGCTGCAAACGCCCGACTATGTGGAGGCGATCACCGCAGCATTGGCCCCGGCTTCACCGGCGATCGATATTGACGCACTGCAAACCCAACGCGTGGAACGACAGTTGCTGCTGCATTCCGACCGCCGGTACGAGTTCCTCATCGAGCAAGCAGTCCTGGACCGGCATATCGGCAGCGCCGAGGTGATGTATCACCAGTATCAGCGGATGAGCGCCTAGGCGGATCGGAGCAACATAACCCTGCGCGTGGTCCCCACGAAGGCGGGCGCACACGCTGGGCTAACCGGTCCACTGCTCTACTTCGAGTTTCCGGAGCACGAAGACCTTCTGCTCAGTGAGAGCCGCAGCTCCGCATCGTACGTGGAAGACCCGCGATGCCTTGCGGACGCGCGGGAAGCTCTCCAAATGCTGCGCAAGGTAGCGCTTTCCCCGGAAGAGTCGGCTAACCTGATCAAGCGTGTTTCCAACGGATTGGAAAGGCAGCCATGATCCACCACGACGCATCACGAGACGCGACGTCACCTGCACTCATGTGGCGCAAGAGCAGCTACAGCTCCGAGGTACGTCACTGCGTCGAGGTCGCCTCGGCCGACCGCGCCGTCGCCGCACGCGACTCGAAGAACCCGCAGGGCGCCGTCCTGCTGATGAGCCCGACGATCTGGTCAACATTCCTGCACGGCATCCGCGACGGCCGCTTCGACCACTGACCCGCACGGCCGACGATCAGACGGAGTGAGCGGACCGCTGGGCCGGTAAGGGTCGGCGAGCGGGACGTTCACTCCGCCCGCGTTGCGGCGGGCGCGCAACGGGCAGTCTCACGCCCGCTTCGGCAGTACCTCGTCGGCGACGATGGCGCCCGGGTGGCGGATGACCGTGGCGGCGATTTTCTGGGCGTGCTGGGCGGAATCGGGCGGGGCGGTGCCGGTGAGGCGGGCTGCCAGGTAGGCGGCGTTGAAGGCGTCGCCTGCGGCGGTGGAGTCGACGACCCTCGGGACGTGCTCGGCGGGCAGGCGAAGGGTCCAGTCGCCGTCGAGCAGGACGCAGCCGTTGGCGCCGTCCTTGACCACGGCGTCCTCGACGCCCAGACCGCGCAGCCGGTCCACTGTGGCGGCAGCGTCCGGGTCGGCGAAAAGGGCTTGCTCGTCGGAGAACGTGGGCAACGCGATCGAGGTGAGCCGCCACAGCTCGCGGACCTGCTCGGCGGCTTCCGCGGCGTCCGGCCAGCCCGCTGGGCGGTAGTTGCTGTCGAAGGAGACGCGGCCACCGGAGGTGCGGAACTTCGCCAGCGCCTCCCGCAGACGTTCGCGGGCGGGCGGACTGAGGATCTGCAAGGTGATCGCGGACAGGTGCACGACGTCGTAGTCGGCGAAGTCCACACCGTCCACATCGGTCTCGAACAGTTTCCGGGCCGCTGAAAGGGATCGGTAATAGGTGAAGCTGCGCTCGCCGTGTTCGTCGGTGCGCACCAGGTACAGCCCGGGCTGTTCGCCGGGAAGCTGCCGGATCCGCTCGGTGCCGATGCCTTCGCTGCGCATCGCGGCCAGGATCCGCTCGCTGTAGTGGTCGTCGCCGAGCAGCGTGAGGTAATCCACCTGCACTTGGTCCGGAGTGGTCAGACGCGCCAGGTACGCGGCGGTGTTGAACGTGTCTCCTGCGCAGCCCACGGCCAGCGTGTCCGCATCCCGGTGCGTGAGTTCGATCATGCACTCCCCGATCGCCAGCACCCGGATCACGCCCGGCCCTCCCCTGCTCGCACGACTCCTTGTTCAGCGGCCCAGGCACGCGCCCCCGCGGCGCCGAGCCCGCGCAGATTCTCCCGCAGCAGTGCGGTGAAACGGGAATCGGCTGCCAACTCGGCGTCGAGTTCGGACAACAGCCGATCGGCGCGAGCCAACAGCTCAGCCTCATCCGCGGCACGTACCCGGTCGGCCAGCGGATCGGAGACCGCCAGCTCCGCACCACGATCGTCCACGCTCAGCGCGGTATAGCGCAGCCAGGCGGCCACCACCAGCGCCGTTCGCAGTGGCGATCGACCGGCGGTCATGTTCTGCCGGATCGCGCCGAGCAGGCGGACCGGGAGCTTTTGCGAGCCGTCGGAGGCGACCTGCGCGGTTCGGTGCTTCAGCGCGGGATTGGCGAATCGGCGCAGCACGGTGTCGGCGTAGGCGTGCAGGTCGATCTCCGGGGCGTCCACCGTGGGCAGCACCTCTTCGGTGAGCAGGCTGCGCACGAATCCCTCCAGCGCCTCGTCCTGCACGGCTTCGGCGATGGTTTCGTACCCGGCGAGCCCGCCGAGGTAGGCCAGCGCCGAGTGGCTGCCGTTGAGCACCCGCAGTTTGGCTTGCTCGTACGGAGCCGTGTCGGCGGTGAACACGACGCCGGAGCGCGCCCAATCCGGGCGCCCGCCCGGGAATTCGTCGGTGCTGACCCATTGCGAGTACGGTTCGGCCGCCACCGCGGCCCGATCGCGCACGCCCAGTTCCGCGGCGACCCGCGCCAGGTCGTCCTCGGTCGTGGCGGGCACGATGCGGTCGACCACCGAGGATGGGAATCCGGCTTCGCTTTCCAGGAACTCCACGAGCGGGCGCGCCTCGCCACCCGGCATGAGCCAGCAGAAATCGTGCAGCACCGAACGCAGCGCGGCACCGTTGCCCGGCAGGTTGTCGCAGCTCGCGAGCGCGATCGGCCCGGCATCGGCGGCGATGCGGCGCTGCAAACCGCGCACCAGGGCACCGATGATGGTGCGCGGGGTGCCGCCCGCCGCTTCCGCGCGCAGTTCGTCGTCGGCCAGCAGCCGACCGTCCGGACCCAGCCGGTATCCCTTCTCGGTGACCGTCAGCGTCACCGCCCGAGTCGCCGGAGAAGCCAGGGCATCGAGCACCTTCTCCTGCTGCGTGGGCAGATGAGCGGTGTCCACGATGGAACTCATGACGCGGGAAGAGCGGTGCGATCCTTCCTTCGACAGCACGGCGTAGTAGTGGTCCTGCGCGCGCAGCGACTCCAGCACGTCGGTGGATCGCGGACTCACCGCGAGAATTCCCCAGTCACCCGCGTCCTGGGTGTGGACGGCCTGGTGCGCGCGGTGGAACGCACCGAGTCCGATGTGGACGATACCGGGCGGACCCTGGCCGCGGGCGCCGGGCCGCGCGGCTGCGGGCAACCGATCCAGCCGGGAGGCGTTGAGCCGTGGCTCGGTCACGGGATGCTCCTTCCAGCAGGTCACCAGTCGTGCATCGAGCCGTCGCGCAACCGGTTCACCGGCAGGTACTTCGGCTCGTACGGGTATTTCGCGGCGGCCTCCTCGTCGATCTCCACGCCGAGACCGGGCGCCGTACCAGGGTGCATGAGCCCGTCCTCGAAGGAGTAGTTCGTCTTGAACACCTCACCGGCCGGGTCGAGATGACCCATGTACTCCTGAATTCCGAAGTTCGGCACCGTCAGGTCGAGGTGCAGCGCGGCGGCGAACGACACCGGCGAGAGGTCTCCGGCACCGTGCGAACCGGTGCGCACCCCGTACAGCGCCGCCAGGTCGAAAATCCTGCGCAGGTGCGTGATCCCACCGGCGTGCGAGACCGATGCGCGGATGTAGTCGATCAGCCGCTCGGTGATCAGGTGCTGGCAGTCCCAGATGGAGTTGAACACCTCGCCGACCGCGATCGGCGTGGTGGTGTGCTGCCGGATCGTGCGGAACGCCTCCTGGTCCTCGGCCGGAGTCGGGTCCTCGATCCAGAACATCCGGTACGGCTCCAACGACTTGCCCAGTTGCGCCGCCTCCAGCGGCGAGAGCCGGTGGTGCACGTCGTGCAGCAGGTGGAAGTCGTATCCGAAGCGTTCCCGCACCGCCCGCATCATCTCCGGCGCGAAGTCCAAATAGGCCGGTGTGTGCCAGACGTTGTCGGACGGCATCGCGGCGTCGGCCGGTTCGTACGTCTCACCGGTTCCCGGGTGGTGCAGCCCGTAGGTGCTGTCCAGTCCGGGGATCGCCGCTTGCACCCGGATCGCCTTGTAGCCGCGCTCGTGGAACGTCGCCACGTCGTCGAGGAGTTCGTCGATGCTCCGCCCGCTGGCGTGGCCGTAGATCGTGACGCCGTCGCGGGCGGCTCCGCCGAGCAGCTGGTGCACCGGTTTTCCGGTCTCCTTGCCCAGGATGTCCCACAGCGCGCAGTCCACGGCGGCGATCGAGGTCATCGTCACCGGCCCGCGACGCCAGTACGCACCCCGGTACAGGTACTGCCAGATGTCGTTGATGTGCCCGGCATCCCGTCCGATCAACAGTGGACAGACGTGCTCGCGCAGGTACGCGGCCACGGCCAGCTCGCGGCCGTTGAGGGTGGCGTCGCCGAGCCCGGTGACCCCGTCCGCGGTAGTGATCTTCAGCGTGACGTAGTTGCGCCCCGGACAGGTCACGATGACATCGGCGGCGGTGATCCTCATGCGTCCTCCTCGGACAGTACGGCGATCTTCAGGTGGTCGCGGTCGGTGAGCGCGGTGTGCAACGCCAACCCGGTCTGCTCCAGCGGGAACCGGCCCGTGACCATCCGGGCGAGGTCGACCCGGCCGGCGCGGACCATGCCGACAGCGGCCCGGAACGCGCCCGGCCCGTAGCGGAAGCAGCCGCGCACGTCGATCTCCCAGCGCTGCGCGGCGGCGAGCAATTCCGGCGACGGCGCGCGCCCCGCGGGCACGCCGACCAGCGCCAGCACACCACCCGGCACGAGCGCGGCCGGCGCCAACGCCTCCGGCGCGCCGGAGCACTCGAGTTGGTGA
>NZ_JAFRFW010000054.1:0-1767 GCF_017434145.1 Saccharopolyspora sp.
CGGATGCGATGAGCCGGCCGCGTCCGATGAGCCGACCGGTAGCCTGGCGGCGTGGCACGCGTCGTCGTACTGGACTACGGGTCCGGCAATCTCCGTTCCGCCGAGCGCGCCTTGGCACGCGCGGGCGCGGACGTCGAGGTCACCTCCGACCACCGAGCCGCGACGGAGGCCGACGGTCTCGTCGTGCCCGGCGTGGGCGCGTTCGCGGCCTGCATGGAGGGCCTGCGCGCGGCGGGCGGCGACAAGATCATCGATCATCGGCTGGCGGGCGACCGCCCGGTCCTGGGCATCTGCGTCGGGATGCAGATCCTGTTCGACCGCGGGGTCGAGCACGGTGTGCAAGCCGACGGCTGCGGGCAGTGGCCCGGTGCGGTGGAGCCGCTGCACGCGGACGTGCTGCCGCACATGGGCTGGAACGAGGTCGCCCCGGCCGAAGGCTCGGTGCTGTTCGCGGGCATGGAGCCGGGCACCCGGTTCTACTTCGTGCACTCGTTCGCGGCGCAGCGTTGGGAGATGTCCCAAAGCTCGGCGGCGCGGCAGTCCGGCAGCATCGCGCCTGCCCGCGTGACCTGGGCCGAGCACGGCGGCCCGTTCATCGCGGCGGTGGAGGACGGAGCGTTGATGGCCACCCAGTTCCACCCGGAGAAATCCGGCGAGGCCGGAGCGCAGCTGCTGCGGAACTGGCTGGTGTCGCTGTGAGGCGGCACGGGCTGATGCATCCGCGCGGGGCGGCGCGCGTGGTCGCCCTGCTGCTGGCGATCGGCGTGGTCGCCGGGTTCAGCTCCACCTACCTGGTGCAGGCGGGCGTGCCGGGCTGGCTGATCCTGGTGCTGACGGTGCTCGCGCTGGCGGTGCCGATCATCGCGGCCGCGCGCTCGTCCCGCCGCAAGCTGTGAGCGACGTCCCGAGCCCGGTGCCCCGGCGGGCGATCCGTTCGCGAGCCCGACGACAATGAGCACGTGACTTTCACGCTGCTTCCCGCCGTTGACGTGGCCGATGGCCAGGCCGTGCGCCTGGTGCAGGGCGCCGCCGGAACCGAAACCTCCTACGGGGACCCGCTGGAGGCCGCGCTGGCCTGGCAGCGCGCCGGTGCGGAGTGGATCCACCTGGTCGACCTGGACGCCGCGTTCGGCCGCGGCTCCAACCGGGAGCTGCTGGCCGACGTGGTGCGCAGGCTGGACGTGCGGGTCGAGCTCTCCGGCGGCATCCGCGACGACGACTCGCTCAAGGCCGCGCTGGCCACCGGTTGCGACCGGGTCAACCTCGGCACCGCGGCGCTGGAGGACCCGGACTGGGCCGACCGCGTGGTCGCCGAGCACGGCGAGCAGGTCGCGGTCGGGCTGGACGTGCGGATCACCGAGCAGGGGCACCGGTTGGCGGCCCGGGGGTGGACCAAGGACGGCGGTGACCTCTGGGACGTCCTCGACCGGCTCAACGAGGCGGGCTGCTCCCGCTACGTGGTCACCGACGTCAGCAAGGACGGCACCCTCAAGGGGCCGAATCTGAAGCTGCTGCGGGAAGTCTGCTGGCGCACCGATGCCCCGGTGATCGCCTCCGGCGGTGTGTCCAGTGTGGACGACTTGGTGGCGCTGTCGGAACTCGCCCCGATCGGGTTGGAGGGCGCCATCGTCGGACAGGCCCTCTACGCCGGCACCGTCACGCTGGAAGAGGCGCTGGCCGCGGTGCGCTGAAGGCGCGCTGGGCCCCGCGCCCGCGGGGCCGGTGCCCAGCTCTACCCTGGGAGCATGGCCGTTGCGGTGCGTGTGA
>NZ_JAFRFW010000055.1:0-10467 GCF_017434145.1 Saccharopolyspora sp.
GCGGCGGCCGAGCGGCTGGCCGCGCACTCCCGGCTGCTCGGCGCGAACGGCGGCGACGACGACTACGGCGAACAAGTCCGCGAAGTCCTCGCGTGGCTGGATGGCACGTTCCTCGACGGCGACGGGTTGCCCGCGCGGGCGGTGTCGGCGGAAGGCGCGTCGTTGCAGGTGTGGATCCTGGGTGCCAGCGCGGGCCAGAGCTCGCGGACGGCGGGTGAGCACGGGCTGCCGTTCGTCGCGAACTATCACACGGTACCGGGCGCGGTACTGGAAACCGCCGCCTCGTACCGGGAATCCTTCCGGCCTTCGGCCCAGCTGGCCGAGCCGTACCTGATCGTCTCGGCGGACGTGCTGGTCGCCGAGGACGATGCGACCGCGCGCCACCTCGCCGAACCCTTCGCGGAGTGGGTGCACGAGATCCGCTACGGCGAGGGCGCTCCGCCGTACTCGACGCCTGCGGATGCGGCGGGCCGCGGCTGGACCGAGGGCCAGCTGGAAGGGGTCGCCGACCGGTTGCAGACCCGCATCGTCGGCTCCCCGGAAACCGTCGTGGAACGGCTGGACGTGCTGCGCCGCGTCACCGGCGCGGACGAGCTGCTGATCACCACGATCACCCCCGGGCACCGGGATCGGCTGCGTTCTTTCGAGCTGCTCGCCGAAGCCTGGGCGCAGCGCTGATCGGCCGCGGACTCGCCGGGCCGCGGGCAGGTGCCGCGGCTGTCAGCACAACGGCGAGATGGCCGTCGGGTAGGCGATCGTGGATGTCGCACTGGTGATGTTCTCCGGCTCGTGCCGCGGCGGCCAGATCCCGCGCGCGAGCGCGTCGCCCCGGATCTCCTGGCGCGCCTTGAGGTCCGGGTACGGCCAGACGTGGGTGATGCGGGGTGCCCCGTCCAGCGCGAACATCGCCGCCGTCAGCGGATACATCCGGGTTCTTCGCGGTAGTGCGTCGTGCCAGCCCGACATCGTGGGCGTCAGCCCGCCGATTCTGAGGTGGTAGGTGTGGAACTCGTAGACCCCGCCGAAGTGTCCGGTCTGGATCGGCGGCAGGTATGGGAACGGTGCGAACGTCTCGATGTGGAACCGTTCCAGGTGCGCCCCGATGCCGAACGGGTCGCCGGTGGTCAGCACCCGCTGCCGTTCTTCGGCGATCTGCTGGGCGTCATCGAATTCCCGCAGCAGCAACAGGTCGCCGCCGTCCGCGCCGTGCTCGGTCTCCCAGCAGCCCAGCAGCCGTCCTCGGGTGCCGTCGCTGGTGTAGATTTCCAGCGCGGTGAGGGCGTCGGAAATCGCCCCCGGCTTCATCGACAACGTGGTGAGTTCGTGGAGCTGCATCCGGTTCCTTCCTCGGACTGGCCGCGAGGTGTTCGCGCGGCGGCGCGCCGCGGTAGCGTACTGAGCGCGTCAATGATCCGTTGTGGACAGGTCCCGTTCGATCAAACCTGAGACGATCTCAAATTCTGCGTTCGGCCGCGTCAGCCGCGGAAATGCCGTGGTGGTGCCGGTTTCGCGCGAATTCGCCCGAGCCGCCGAGCCGGTGCGCCGCCGATGTCCGTCCTCATCGGACAAGGGTTTTCCCTCGGTTTCGGCTAGCGGTGTTGCGCCGCCGCGGACAGATCCGGCACGACGTTGTCGATCAGGTGCGGAATCGCCAGCACACCCGGTTCGCGCAACGCCAGCCAGGAATCCGCGAGCACCGGCAGGTAACCGCCGCGCCGCACCACGTTCAGATTCCGGAAAACCGGGGAACTCTCCAGCTGCGGGCGCAGAGCCGGATCCGGGTAGGAAGTCAGCAGCACGTCGGTGTCCACTCGGTGCAGGCTTTCCGCGCTCAGCTGAGCGGAGAATCCTTTGCCCGGAAGATGTTGTGCGGCCGAGGCGAACCGCATTCCGAAGTCTGCGAGCGTTCGGGCGGTGACGTCGCGCGGTGTGCGAATCACGCCGAGCCCGCCCGGGCTGTGCGCGAGCGTGATCGCGAACTCCGCGCCTGCCAACTGCGGGTGCGCCGCCGAAGCATCCCGGATTCGACGCTCCACATCGGACACGAGCTCGTCCGCTCGGGCGGATTCGCCCAACGCTGCGCCGACCTGCCGCGTGGTGGCCTGCCAAGGTTCCTCGTCCGGCGCGGTTTCGAATGCCGTGGTCGGCGCGATCGCCGACAGCGCCGGGTATTCGCGGTCGATGTAGTAGTCGCTGCCCGCCAGGATCAGGTCCGGGTGCAAAGCGGCGATGGCTTCGGCCGAATATCCCTCGGAGGTCGGCCGCAGCGTCGTGGGGTGCCAGTCGGGACGCCGCTGCCACGGCGGCAATTCCGCCGACAACGGCAGTCCCACCCCTACTGGTCGCACGCCCAGCGCCAGCGCCGCGTCCACGTCGGCAGGACCGAGCGCGACCACTCGCGCCGGATGTTGCGGCACGAACGCCGTGCCGAGCCGATGCGCCACCGGGGTCCGCGGCTCGGCGGGCGGCGGAGCGGTCCCCGCGCACCCGCCGATCAGGACCAGCAGCAGCAACACCGCCGCCACGCGTTTCGTCCCGGAGGGCTGAGCACGTCCCGCAGCGATCACGCGAGTGAGGCTACCCTTGCTCGCGGCTCGGGCGGGAGCGCCGGATTCCGGCCGAGCGGGCTCGTGCCGGTCGCTCGGCCGCAATCCCGCAGCGAGGAGCCGCCGCCATCGGCCACGCGATCTCCGGCCGGGAATCCTCAGCCCTGCACCGGTTCCAGCACGAACACCGGGATGACCCGCTCGGTCTTGGTCTGGTACTCGGCGTACTGCGGGAACGTCTCCACGGCCCGATCCCACCAGCGGGCGCGCTCGTCGCCTTCGGCCAGGTGCGCGCGGTACTCCCGCACATCGGCACCGTCCTGCAGCCGGACCAGCGGGTTCGCGCGCAGGTTGTGGTACCAGTTCGGGTTCTTCGGGGAGCCGCCGAGCGAGGCCACCGCGGCGTACCGCTCGCCGTCGCTCACCCGGATCACCGGTGACTTGCGGACCGCCCCGCTCTTGGCTCCCTCGGTGGTCAGCACGACGCACGGGTACCCGTTGATCGTGCGGCCCTCCGCGCCGCCGGTGGCCTCGTAGCGGGAGACCTGGTCGGCCACCCAGTCGAACGTGCTGGGGGCGTATTCGCCTTGGAAGGACATGCGGTTTCCTCCTGCCGATCGGTAGTGCCCGCGCAGCGGGTCCACAACCGGCAACGCCTGCGGGGCTGCGAACAATCCCGGCACGTCGGCGCGGTCCGGGACGGCGGGCCGAATTCTTTCGGCATCCATTGTGGACGGAACTGGTGCCGTGCGGAACGCACCGCCTTCGGCGAGTCGGCCCGAATGCGGAGCCGATCTCGCGGGGGTCGTCCGCGCTGCGTTTCCGGGAATCGATCTTGGTCGACGGTCACCGAATCATAGGTTACTGTGACACATGTGTGGATAGACGTCCTCCTGCTGGCGAATCTGGCCGAACAGCCGTGCCACGGATACGAACTCCGCAGGAGGGTCGAGCACAGCACCGGCTACGCCCTGTCCAACAACTCGCTGTACCCGGCGCTGCGACGATTCACCGAAGCCGGGGCCGTCACGCGCACCCAGGAGCCGCAAGAGGGCCGCCCGCCCCGGCACGTCTACGAACTCACCGACGTCGGGCGGGAATTGCTGCACGACATGCTCGCCGACCTGCCCGAGGAACTCGCGCGGGACGAGCCGGAGTTCATGTCGCGGCTGGCGTTCTTCGACTGGCTCACCCCGGACGAACGGCTGCGCGTGCTCGACGCGCGCCGCAGCGCCTTGAAGAACCGCCGCGAGCGGATCGCCGCGTTCTGCGCGCAGGCCGAGCCGGGCGGCTGGAGCCACGAGGCGCTGCGCGAGACGAGCCGCCGCATCCACGCCGAACTCGACTGGCTCGACCAGGTGCGCACCGGCGCGCCTGATGGCCCACCGCGAAAAGAGGAGATCGGATGACCGCGCCCGCCCTGCCGCAGCTACCTTTCGACCGTCCGAACGTGCTGGAACTGGCCCCGCTCTACGACGTGCTGCGGCGGCAGGCGCCGATCTCCCGGGTGCGCACGCCCGCCGGTGATCAGGCGTGGCTGGTGACCTCCTACGACGAGGCTCGGGTGCTGTTCGCCGACCCGCGGTTCGGCCGCTCGCACCCGGCGCCGGAGCGGGCCGCGCGGATCTCGAACGCCGCGATCATCAACGGGCCCACCGCCGACTACGACACCGAACGCGCCGAGCACACCCGGATGCGCAAGCTGCTCACGCCCGCGTTCTCCGCGAAGCGGATGCGGCTGCTGACCGATCACGTGCGGGAGATCGTGGACGAGCGCCTCGATGCGTTGCAGGCGGCGCACGACCGGGCACCGGGTGAACCGGTGGACCTGCACGAGCACCTGTCGTTCCCGCTGCCGGTCCGGGTGATCTGCGGCCTGCTCGGGGTGCCGTTCGCCGACCGGGAGTACTTCCACGGCCTGTCGGACCGGATGAACCGGATGAGCTCCGGTGACGACCCGCAGGACGCTGCGGAGGAGTTCCGCGCCTACATGGGCAGGCTCGCCGAGGCCAAGCGCGCCGAACCGGGCGAGGACGTGGTCTCCGACCTCGTGGCCGCGCAGCGGGACGACCCGGACTTCGACGACGCGGAGATGACGAAACTGGCCCGCGGGCTGCTGTTCGCCGGGCACGAGACCACGGTCAACCAGATCGACATCGGTGTGCTGATGCTGCTGACCGATCCGGCGCGGCGGGATGCGTTCGCCGCCGACCCGGAAGGTCTGGTGCAGCAGACCGTGGAGGAGATGCTGCGGTTGTCCGCGCCGGGTGGGCTCGGCCTGCTGCGGTACGCGCACGAGGACGTCGAGATCGGCGGTGTGACGATCGAGACCGGTGACGCGGTGGTGATCTCGCAGGCCGCGGCGAACCGGGACGCGGCGGTGTTCGCGGACGCGGAGGACTTCGACCCGTCGCGGCGGCCCAACACGCACCTGGCCTTCGGGCACGGCGCGCACTTCTGCATCGGTGCGAGCCTGGCCCGCACCGAGCTGCGGGTGGTGTTCACCGCGCTGTTCCAGCGCTTCCCGCAGCTGCGCCTCGGGGCCGGGTTGGACGAACTGGTGGTGCGCGCGGACCGGGTGACCGGGGGAGTCGAGGGGCTGCCCGTCACCTGGTGAGCACGCTGCGCGGGCGGACCGCTCGTCCCGATCGGACGAACGGTCCGTTCGCTGGTCAGCCGAGTTCGGTCAGGACCCGGTCGACGATGGTGTTGCGCGCGAGTCCGTAGCGTTCGTGCAGCGTGGGCAGTGCGCCCGCGTCCAGGAACTCGTCCGGCAGCGAGATCGGTGCGACCCGGGTGCCGCGGCCGGCTTTGACGAGCTCGGCGGCCAGCGTCTCGAAGAGCCCGCCGACCACGGTGTGGTTCTCCAGCGTGACCACGAGCCGGTCGCCCGCTGCTTCGGCGAGCACGGTCCCGGTGTCGAACGGTTTGATCGTGGGACTGTGCACCACCGCGACGTCGACGTTGTGCGCGGCCAGGTCCTCGGCTGCCTGCAGCGCCCGCATCGTCATCAGTCCACTTGAGACGAATACGACGTCGTTCCCGCCGCGCAGCACGGAAGCCTTGCCCAGCTGGAGGGTGTGGTCGTACTCGTCGAGCACGGTCGGCACCTTGCCGCGCAGCAGCCGCAGGTACGTCGGTCCCTGCGATGCGGCCAACTGCGGCACCGCCTGCTCGATGTCCACCGAGTCGCACGGGTCCACAATGGTCAGATTCGGCATCCCGCGGAAGATCGCGATGTCCTCGGTGGCCTGGTGGCTCGGCCCGTATCCGGTGGTCAAGCCGGGCAGGCCGCCGACGATGTTCACGTTCAGGTTCGGCTCGGCGATGTCCAGGCACAGGAAGTCGTAGGCGCGCCGGGACGCGAACACGCTGTAGGTGGAGGCGAACGGCACCAGGCCGACCTCGGCCATCCCGGCGGCCGTGCCGAACAGCAGCTGTTCGGCCATGCCCATCTGGAAGTACCGATCGGGGTGTGCCTCGGCGAACACGTGCATGTCGGTGTACTTGCCCAGGTCGGCGGTGAGCCCGACGATCCGCTGGTCGCGCTCGGCCGCGGCGGCCAGCGCGTGGCCGAACGGCGCCGGAGCGGTGCGCTGGTCGGCATCGGCGAACGACGCGATCATCGCCGAGGTGGTGAGGCGCTTCTTGGTGGGCGTGCTCATCGTGTCGTCGCTCCTTCGCCGTCGGTCAGCTGCTCGCGGCACTGTTGCCACTCGTCCTCGTCGATGCGCATGAAGTGCGCCTTCTCGCGGGTTTCCAGCAACGGGACGCCGCGTCCGATCCGCGTGTCGCAGAGGATCACCGACGGCCGCCCGCGCGAACTCGCCTGCTCCGCGGCGGCGTCGAACGCGGCAAGCAGTGCTTCGACGTCGTTGCCGTTCACGCGCTGGGTGAACCAGCCGCAGGCGGCCCACTTCTGCTCGGCGGGTTCGATGCCGAGCACGCCGGCGGTCTTCCCGTCGGCTTGCAGCGCGTTCATGTCCACCATCGCGGTCAGCGCGCCGAGTTCGTGGTGCGCGGCACCCATGGCGGCTTCCCAAGTGGAGCCCTCGTTCAGCTCCCCGTCGGAGAGGAAGTTGAACACCCGGGCCGGGTTGTCCTGGTGCCGCAGCCCGAGCGCCATCCCGACGGCCACGGTCAGCCCGTGCCCGAGGGAGCCGCCGGAGATCTCCATTCCGGGCGTGTAGGTCGCCATCCCGGACATCGGCAGCCGCGAGCCGTCCGAGCCGTAGGTCTCCAGTTCGTCCACCGGAACGGTTCCCACCTCGGCCAGCGCGGCGTACAGCGCGATCGCGTAATGCCCGGTGGACAGCAGGAACCGGTTGCGTTCGGACCAATGTGGATCGTCGGCTCGCAGCCGGATCTGGTCGACGTAGCTGACCGCGAGCATGTCGGCGACGCCGAGCGCTTGGCCGACGTAGCCCTGCCCTTGCGCTTCGCCCATGTTGAGGATGTGGTGGCGCATCCGGTACGCGGCGGCGCGCACCCGCGCGGCCCGCTCCGCGAGTTCCGGACTCGCGGTAAGCGGCTGGTCCACTGTGGTCATGGTATTCCTTCCTCTTGTAGCGGAGTCGGAATTCGTTGCAGCGAGGCCGCAATCGGCGACCGGTCCGAACCCGGGCAGCACGACGCGGCGCGCCGTGCGGGCGCGGGGGAGTTCGCCGCTGTCAGCGGCCGGTCAGCGAGGACCACACCTCGAAATGGCGTCGCATGGCCGTTCGGGCGCCTTCGCCGTCGCGTTCCGAAACCGCGTCGACGATTCCGTAGTGGACGGTGTCGATGGCCCGGGTCTGGCCCGCTTTCAGGGTTTCCTGGCGGACCGCGGTGTGCCTGCGCTCGACCACCTCGTCGCGCAGCACGTGACCGAGCCCGTCGTGCAGCATCGTGAAGATCGGGTTGTCCACGATGACGAACAGGTGCCGGTGGAACTCCAGGTCCGCCTCCAGCGCCCGGTCGTCCGCACCGGCGGCGCTGGCCTGCACCATCTCGTCGACCAGGCCGCGCAGCGTGTCGACGTCGTCGGCGGTGGCCTGCCGGGCGGCGGCCTCGGACATCGAGATCTCCAGCATTTCCCGGGCGGCGCGGAACTGGCCACCGCCGAGCTGGCCGAGTTCGCTGGAGAGGTCGAAGTACAGCTGCAGGAAACTCGCGTCCGGCACGCCCAGGTAGGAGCCGCGGCCCTGGGTCCTGGTCAGGAACCCCATCGTCTCCAGCATGGACAGCTGTTCGCGCAGCGAGCCGCGGCTGATCTCCAGCGAGTCCACCAGCTCCCGCTCGGTCGGCAGCCGCAGGTTGCCGGTGCCGGGCTCCTGGTTCGCCTGCTCGGCGAGGCTGCGCACCAGATACGCGAGATCGACGCCCATCCGAACCTCCCAGGCCGACTTGGTAGGACCAATGCCGAAAACCTAGTTATCAGCGTGAGGCACTGTCAACGCTTTGGTTAAACCTTTCCGCTTCCGGTTCCGGACGACGGCCCGACCGGCGATCACCGGACGGAGCGGACCGCGTGGAGCGAAGGACTCCTTCGACCGAACGGGCGACGAGGTCCTTCACTCCGAACCGGTGGGGGTGCGGCGCAGCGCGTCCGGGGTGAGGGAAGCGGGGGAGGTGTGGCCGCTGAGGCCGAGGGTGAGGTCGAGCTCTGCGACGATGTCGGCGACCGCGTCGTGTGCGCCGTCCGCGCCGTTGACGGCGAGCCCGTACAGGTAGGGCCTGCCGACGGCGACCGCATCGGCACCCAGCGCGAGTGCTTTGAACACGTCGGCGCCGCCGCGGATGCCGCTGTCGAACAGCACCGTGAGCGCATCACCGACGACGGGCGCGATCTCGGCGAGCGCGTCCAGCGCGGCGATCGAGCCGTCCACCTGCCGCCCGCCGTGGTTGGACACCACGATTCCGTCCACTCCGGAGTCGGCCGCGCGCCGCGCGTCGTCCGGGTGCAGCACGCCCTTGAGCACGATCGGCAAGTCGGTGCGGTCCCGCAGCGTGGCGATGTCCGACCAGCCCAGGGACGGCCGCGAGTAGGTGTCCAAAAAGGTCTGAACTGCCGCCCGCGGTTCCGGTGAACGCAGATTTCCCAGCAGCGAGCCGGGAAAACGACGACTCATCGACAGCAATGCGCGGATAGCCGAGAGCGTGACCGAAACCGCTGAGCCACTGTCCTTTCCGGACTCGACCCGTTCGCGGATCATCTGCCGGAACCGCGGATCCGATGTGTACTGCGCGATCCCGCGTCCTTGGGCGAACGGCAGCGAACCGAGGTTGAGGTCCTGCGGCCGCCATCCGAGCAGCGTCGTGTCCAGCGTGACGACGATCGCCTCGGCGCCGCAGCGCTTCGCCCGGTCCAGGAAGCTGTCGACCAGCTCCTCGTCGGTGCTCCAGTACAGCTGGAACCACCGCGGCGCGTCACCCATGGCAGCGGCGCACTGCTCCATCGGCGCGCAGGCCTGGCTGGAGAACACGTACGGCAGGCCGAGCCTTGCCGCGGCGGTGGCGATGCCGATGTCGGCGCCGGGATGCACCAGGTCCGCGGCGCCGATCGGGGCGAACAGGACCGGTGCGGGGATCCGGCGTCCGAACAGCTGCACGCTCAGGTCCCGCTCGGACACGTCGCGCAGCATCCGCGGCACGATCGACCACCGGTCGAAGGCGTCGCGGTTGGCGCGCATCGTCGCACCCGAGCCTGCGCCACCAGCGACGTAGGCCCAGCCCCGTGCCGTGGTCTTGCGCTTCGCGAGCCTGCTCAACGCGGCGAAGTCGGTGGGTACGGCCGGTCGTCGGCCGGAAACCCCGGCGCGGTAGATGGCCGACTGCCGGTCGCGGCCGTAACCCTGCGCGTCGGACATCTCCCAGCCCTCCCTGTCGATTTGCGGCACGACGATGTTCCGCTTTCGGGGCCCGATCATCGCCGCAGGAGCGCACCGCGTCCACACCGGGTCACCCGCCCGGCTCGCCGTACCAGCGCCACGAAGTCCGGCGCGGCAGCCCGGGCAGCTCGATCCGCCCGGTCGCCCACAACAGGCTCGGCCACGGCTCCGCTCCGGTGGACACGTCCGGGAACAACCGCTCCAGCACGAGCTCGCACAGCTCCGCGGGCGGATCCCAGTCGAGCCCGAGGCCGTGTGCCAGATCATCGGTGTGCACAAGGGTTTCCACGATTCCCATCGCTGCGAAACCGGCCGCGTCGGAGGCGCCGAAGATGTGGTGCGCGCGGACCTGCGGCGGCGTCGTGCGCACCATCGCGCTCAGCAGCGCCCCGCTCGCCTCGAGCGCCTGGAGGAGCCCGTCCGGTCCGGCACCGCGGTCGGCGTGCACGGCGTTCATCGGCCCGCCCGGGCGGCGTGCCGAGTACGAGAAGCCGATCAGGTCGTCCAGCGGGGGAATCCGCGGGCCGAGCTGGGCCGCGTAGCCGAACAGGTCGTCGCCGAGGTGCTCGGCCGTCTCCCAGCAGTCCCATTCCAGCGCTCCGGCGGTTTCGCCCCAGGCGTCCGGCGGTGCCTGCCGCAGCAGGTCCACGGCGAGGTGCACGGCGCGGTCGAGGTGTTCAGCGGTGATGGTCGGCATGGCACGAACCTTCGCACCGACCGCGCGCCCGGGCTATTCCTTTTCGAGCCGGGCCAGGCCGCGGTACTGCGCATCGATCACTTCGGCGAGCCTGTTGAGCTGCCGCGCGAGCTGCCACCGCTCGTCCGGGCTGAATTCCGCGTAACCGGCGGCCTGCGCGCGGCGCTGGCGGGTGCGCAGCCGGTCCAGCTCCGCGGCTCCTTCGGGAGTGAGCCCGATCAGCACGCGTCGCTCGTCGTCCGGGCTGCGGCGGCGGGTGACGAAACCCTTGCCTTCGAGCTGCTTGAGCATCCGGGTCGCGGTCGGCAACGCGACGCCCGCCGCTACCGCGAGGTCGCCGACGGGCAGTTCGCCC
>NZ_JAFRFW010000056.1:0-5710 GCF_017434145.1 Saccharopolyspora sp.
GGCCGGTGTCGCCGAGCAGCGGGCGCCGGGCGCGGCGCTGCGCGGCTTCCCGGACCGCTTCCGGGCGGGTGGCTCGCACCCGCGTGAGTTCGCTGATCCGCATGGGGCGGTGCTCGCTTTCGACTCAGGCGCTCGGCGCCTGGGCTTTCGGGGAGTCGGGGGAGTCCGGTGGCAGCAGGGCGTCGACCTCGTGCTCGTGCGGCATCGCCGAGGAACAGGCCAGCCGGGAAGCGACGAGCGCGCCCGCGGCGTTGGCGAACCGCATCGTGGGCGCCAGGTCCCATTCGCCGAGCAACCCGTGGCACAGCGCGCCGCCGAAGGCGTCGCCGGCACCGAGCCCGTTGACGACGTCGACCGGAACCGGCGGCGCGACGGTTTCCTCGGCGCGGGTGCGCGCGAGCACGCCCTTCGGCCCCTGCTTGACCACGGCCAGTTCCACGCCCGCGGCCAGCAGCGCATCCGCGGCGGCGTCCGGATCGCGGGTGCCGACGGCGGTTTCGCACTCGTCGACGTTGCCGACGGCGACCGTCACGTGTTGCAGCGCTTCCCGGTACCAGCGCGTCGCTTCGGCGTGGTCGGGCCAGAACATCGGCCGCCAGTCCAGGTCGAACACGGTGGTGCCGCGCTTCGCCCTGTGCCGCAGCGCGTCCAAAGTGGACGACCGGCTGGGTTCTTCGGCCAGCCCGGTCCCGGTCATCCAGAAGATCCGCGCGGCCGCGACGGCGTCCAGATCCAGCTCCTCCGTGTGGATCTCCAGGTCCGGCGCTTTCGGGTAGCGGTAGAAGTACAGCGGGAACTCGTCCGGCGGGAACAGCTCGCAGAACGTCACCGGGGTCGGATACCGCTGCACGGCCGTGACCCACCGGTCGTCCACGCCGAACTCGCGCAGCTGCGCGTGCAGGTATTCGCCGAACGGGTCCGCGCCGGTGCGGCTGATCAGCGACGTGCTGCGGCCGAGCCGGGCCGCGGCGATCGCGACGTTGGCCGCGGTGCCGCCGAGGTACTTGCCGAACGAGGAGACCTCCGCCAGCGAGACGCCGGTCTGCAGCGGGTACACGTCCACGCCGAGGCGCCCCATCGTGATCAAGTCGAACTGCATCGGCTGCTGCCCTCCTGGCGCGGGGTGTCGCGGTGCGCGGCCGGAGGCCGCTGCGGTGCGCAGTCGTGTCTACTCGGCCCGCTCGCCGACTGTCAATATAATGTCCGGACATACTTACTTAAGCACGTCTTGTTACCGTGGCGTGCGTGACCTCGACGCAGCGCCCGACCGGCAAGGGACCCGCCGGCAAGGGCTCGGCAGGCAAAGGCCCCGCGGGCAAAGGCTCAGCCGGCAAGAGCCGGGCCCCCAAGGACGGCTCCGGCTGGAACCCGGCAGCCCGGATCACCGTGGAGCACGCCAGCCCGGTGCCGCTGTACTACCAGGTGGCCAGCCAGATCGAAGCCGCCATCGACTCCGGCGAGCTGCCGGTGGGCGCGCGGCTGGACAACGAGGTCGAGCTGGCCGCCACCCTCGGGCTGTCCCGGCCGACCGTGCGCCAGGCGATCGGCTCGCTGGTCGACAAGGGGCTGGTGGTGCGCAAGCGCGGCGCGGGCACCCAGGTGGTGTTCAACAAGGTCAAGCGCTCGCTGCAGCTGAGCAGCCTGTTCGACGACCTCACCGAGATCGACCGCAGCCCCGGAACGCGTGTGCTGGTCAACGCCGTCGAGCAGGTGCCCGGCGAACTCGCCGCCACGCTCGGCCTGAACCGCACCGACGAGGTGCTGCGGCTCGAACGAGTGCGCTTCGCGGGCGGTGAGCCGATCGCGCGGATGCACAACCACCTGCCCGCCGACCTGATCAGCCCGAGCACCGACGAGCTCGCCGAACGCGGGCTTTACCAGCTGTTGCGCGGCGCGGGCGTGCGGCTGCACGCCGCGGACCAGACGATCGGCGCGCGGGTCGCTACCGAAGACGACTCCGAGCTGCTGGACGAGCCGGTCGGCGCGGCCCTGCTGACGATGGAGCGCACCACCTACGACCAGGCCGGGCGAGTGGTGGAGTACGGCTCGCACGTCTACCGCGCATCGCGCTACTCGTTCGATCTGTCCTTGCGCGGCGACAACCTCTGACGCCCGAATTCGGACTCCGCGCCGCGTTCAGCGCTGCGGCGCCGCTGGAGGCTGTCCACCCGCCGCGGGCCGGCGGACCTTCGGCACGGCAATCCTCAGTACGTAAGTATGTCAGGACCAAGTATTGACACCGGCATTGCCGCGGTGAAAACTACCGGCTACCGAAAGCGCGGAGACCGGCGTCACAACACCGCACCGCGCGGCCGCTCGGACCGGACGACCCTCCCCGCCCCTCGGCGCACAGAAGGAGACGACTTCGATGAGCAACGGCAACGCGGCCGGACCATCGCGAGCAGAGTCCCTGCGAGCCGGCCCCCTGCGGGTCGGCTCGGCACCGGACTCCTGGGGCGTCTGGTTCCCGCAGGACGACCAGCAGCCACCGTGGCGGCGCTTCCTCGACGAAGTCTCCGGCGCCGGTTACGAGTGGATCGAACTCGGCCCGTACGGCTACCTGCCCACCGATCCGAACCAGCTGCGCGACGAACTCGCCCGCCGCGGGCTGACGCTCTCGGCCGGAACCTGCTTCGCCGCGATGCACCGCGGCGACGAGGTCTGGCAGGAGACCTGGGAGCACGTCCGGCAGGTCGCCGAGCTGACCACCGCGCTGGGCGCGGAGCACGTCGTGGTGATCCCGGAGATGTGGCGCGACCAGGGCACCGGCGAGCAGGTGCAGGACCGCGAACTCGGTGACGGGTCCTGGCGCGACCTCGGCAAGGGGATCGACCGCCTCGCCAAAGCGCTGCACGAGGAATACGGCGTGCGCCTGCAATTCCACCCGCACGCCGACAGCCACGTCGACACCCAGCCGCACGTCGAACGCTTCCTGGAGATGACCGATCCGCAGTTCGTGACGCTGTGCCTGGACACCGGGCACATCTCCGACTGCGGCGGGGACAACCTGGAGCTGATCGCGAAGTACCCGGATCGCATCGGCTACCTGCACCTCAAGCAGGTCGACCCGCGGGTGCTGGCCGGTGTGCAGCAGGAGGACCTGCCGTTCGGGCCCGCGGTGCGGCGCGGCGTGATGTGCGAACCGCCGAACGGGGTGCCGGAGCTGAAGCCGATCATCAACGCCACCCGGGACCTGGACGCGGACCTGTTCGCGATCGTCGAGCAGGACCTCTACCCGTGCTCCCCGGACGTTCCCGAGCCGATCGCCCGGCGCACCCGCGACTACCTGACCCGCTGCGGCGCCGGTCGGCGCTAGGAGTGTTTGAGGATGGTTTTCGTAGTGGGTCACCCAGCGGAACCTCAGACGCCTTCTGGCTGCGGGATCTCATCCTGACGTAGCGCCCTACGCGGCGTCTTCATAGGTCCGGGCCGCTGTCCTCGCCAGAAGGCGCCTGAGAACCCGCGGCGGTGCCGGTTGAGTCCTGCGCCGCAAGCGGCTTCGCCGCTTACAAAGCAGACCCGAGATCTCGGAGGAACCATGAGCGACCAAGACCTGCGGGTCGGCCTGATCGGCGCCGGCATGATGGGTTCCGATCACGCGCGGCGCATCCACGAGCGGGTCAGCGGCGCCCGGCTGGTCGCCGTCGGCGACCCGGATGCCGACCGGGCGCGCGCTGCCGTCGAGGGAATTCCCGGCGCTCGCGCCGAAACCGACCCCATCGGAGTGATCGGGGCGTCCGATGTGGACGCGGTGGTGATCGCATCGCCCGGGCCGGTGCACGAGCCGCTGCTGCTGGCGGCCGTCGAACGCGGAATCCCAGTGCTGTGCGAAAAACCGCTCACCCCGGACTCGAAGTCCTCGCTGCGGGTCGTGCAGGCCGAAGCCGACCGCGGGCGCAAGCTCGTGCAGGTCGGGTTCATGCGCCGCTTCGACCCGGAATTCCTTGACCTGAAAGCACTTCTGGACGACTCCGAACTGGGCGAGCCGCTGCTGCTGCACTGCGCGCACCGCAACGCCGCGCACCCGCCCGGGTTCACCACCAACATGCTGATCAACGACTCGGTGGTGCACGAGTTCGACACCACGCGGTGGCTGCTCGGCGACGAGCTCACCGCCGTGTCGGTGCGTCAGCAGGGCCTGGTCCGCAGCGATGACGCCGGAATCCCGCAGATCGTCACGATCGAAACCGCGCGCGGCGTGCTGGTCGACGTGGAGATCTTCGTGCATTGCCGGTTCGGTTACCAGGTTCGGTGCGAAGCGGTGTGCGAGCACGGCACCGCCACCGTCGGCGGCGACACCGGGATGCGCACGCACACCGCGGGCCGCTGGGGCGGGCAGGTCACCGCCGACTTCCGGCCGCGGTTCCGGGCCGCGTTCGACGCGGAGTTCCAGCGCTGGGCGCACGCCGCCCGGGAAGGCGGCATCGACGGCGCGTCGGCGTGGGACGGCTACGCCGCCGCGGCGGCTTGCGAAGCCGGAGTGCAAGCGCAGGAAACGGGGCAGCGAGCGGAAATCTCGCTCGCGGCACGCCCCGGCATCTACGACTAGTGCTGTCCTTTGTGGACCGAAGTGCGATGCGCACGACGAGACGGCGCTGAAGGAGAACCGTGAAGATCGCTCTGGATCCGACGATGTTCCGGCACACGCCGCTGCTGGAACTGCCGAAGCTGGTGGCCGGGCTCGGCTACGAGTGGATCGAGCTGTCGCCGCGCGAGGACGTGCTGCCGTTCTTCCGGCATCCGCGCATCGACGACGACATGCTGCGGAAGTTCCGCCGCGAACTCGACGCCGCGGGCGTGGGGATCGCCTCCGTGCTCCCGCTCTACCGCTGGTCCGGCCCGGACGAGGAGGAGCGGGAAGCCGCGGTGCGCTACTGGAAGCGCGCCATCGAGATCACCTCGCTGCTCGGGGTCGAAGTGATGGTCTCCGAGTTCAACGGCAGGCCGGAGCAGTCCAGCCGCAGCGAGGGCAAGTTCTTCAAGTCCATGGCGGAACTGCTGCCGATCTTCGAGCGGGAAGGCATCACCATCACGCTCGAACCGCACCCGGACGACTTCGTCGAGGACGGGCACGTGGCCGTGGACATGATCCGCGGGCTGAACTCGCCGAACGCCAGGTTCCTGTACTGCGCGCCGCACACCTTCCACATGGGCGGCGACGCGCCGGGGATCATGCGCCGCGCCGGTGAGCTGCTCACCCACGTGCACCTGGCGGACAGCTTCGATCACACCGCGTCGTCCGGGCTGCGCTACATCGTCAACCCGCCGGACTCGACCGCGCGGGTGCACCAGCACCTCGACATCGGCGAAGGCGACGTGGACTGGGACGAGTTGTTCGGCTCGCTCCGGGAGATCGGCTTCGACGGGACGATGACCGCCGCGGTGTTCGGCAACGAGCATCGCGCCAGGGACTCGTCGGAGCACATGCTCGAGAAGACGTCCGAATTCATCCGCAAGCACTGGTGAGGCGCCAATGGTGGCGAAGGCCCTCTCGAACGAGGAAGACCCCGGCGAAGCCGCGCAGCGGCGCGCCGCGGTGCGCAAGGCGAAGCGGTTCGTGCTGTCGGTCGCGGTGATCTCCGCGCTGGGCGGGGCGCTGTTCGGCTACGACACCGGAGTGATCTCCGGGGCGTTGCTGTTCATGACACCGCACTTCGGGCTCAGCCCGTTCATGGAAGGGCTGGTGACCAGCGCGCTGCTGCTCGGCGCC
>NZ_JAFRFW010000543.1:0-6097 GCF_017434145.1 Saccharopolyspora sp.
CCGCGGCTGCGGCTGATGCTGATCGGGGCCGCGGCGTTCGGCCTGCTGGAGGCGCTGGCCGCGGTGATGCCCACCTACTGGTCGTTCGGAGCCGCGCTGATCCCGGTCGGGATCGCGGTCATGACGTTCACGACCAGCGCGAACGCGACCGTGCAGTTGGCGGTGGAGCCGACCATGCGAGGCCGCGTGATGGGCCTGTACATGCTGCTGTTCCTGGGTGGGAAACCGTTGGGCGGGCTGGCTTCCGGCTGGCTGGCCGAAATCCTGGGCGCGCGGGCTCCGCTGTTGCTCGGCGGCGTGCTCGCGTTGCTCGCGGCGACGGCCGGTGCGCTGGTGCTCAGACGAGTTCGCGGCGCGGGGGTTGTGCAGCCTGGCAGGTTAGGCTAACCTAATACATGTCCGCTTCGTGGTGGGAGCGGCAGTCAGTTCGGGAACGGACGGCCCTCGTCTCCTCCGGGAGGCGGGGGCCGTTCCCGTATCGCGGGCCGTTTGAGCATCGCGTGGCTTGCTCGGCACCGCCCCCGGACAGCACTTCGGGGCCTCCCCGGAGGAAGGCCCCGAAGTGTCGGCAGCGTCGCTTGTCGGAGCATTCACTGCCGAGCCTGGAGCGCCTGAGCGGATCAGGCGGCCGGCCGGATCAAGCGGTGGGCAGCCGCAGCCCGTTGTAACCGGCACGGGCGTCGGCGAAGCGCTTGCCGACCTCGTCCCAGTTGACGACGTTCCACAGCTGCTTGACGTAGTCCGCCTTCACGTTCTTGTACTGCAGGTAGTAGGCGTGCTCCCAGATGTCGAACACCAGCAGCGGAGTGGTGGCGATCGACAGGTTGGAGTGGTGGTCCCGCAGCTGCTGGGTGATCAGCCGCTGGCCGACCGGGTCCCAGGCCAGCACGCCCCAGCCGTTGCCCTGGATGGTCGTGGACACGGCCTCCATCTGCGCCCGGAACTTGTCGAACGAGCCGAAGTCCTGGTCGATGGCCGCGGCCAGCTCGCCGGTGGGCTTGTCGCCGCCGTTCGGGGACAGGATCTTCCACCACACCAGGTGCAGCGAGTGCCCGGCCAGGTTGAACGCCAGGGTGGTCTCCAGGCCCACGATCGAGCCGAAGTCGCCCTTGTCGCGGGCCTCGGCGATCTTCTCGACCGTGTCGTTCGCGCCCTTGACGTAGGTCGCGTGGTGCTTGCTGTGGTGCAGCTCGTTGATCTCCCCCGAGATCGCGGGCTCCAGCGCCGCGTAGTCGTAGTCCAACTCGGGCAGCACGTACTGAGCCATGGAGCGTCTCCCTGTGCCGTATCGCTGTAAGCAGTCTCTAGCAATCGCAATCTAGTAGCAACAGCGAGACAAGTGCATTCCGGGCCGACTTGATCTGGATCACCAGGTGGTTGCGCTGGGGATCAGTCGACGGGCCAGGTGTGCACGGGTTCGGCGGAGTCGGTCAGCGCGACGTAGCGGCGCAGCATCTCGGCCAGCGCGGACTGCCGGTCGTGGCCCGCGCGCTGCAAACCGCCGACGACTTCCCGCTGCCACGACGAACCGGTCTGCCTGCGCAGGCAGCGGGCCTCGATGATGCCGAGGTGGTGCTCGCGCGCCGCGTCCGAAACCCCGCACGCGCGCAGGCCCTCGTGCGCCATCGGCAGCAGTTTCCGCAGCACCAGCTCTTCCGGCGCGATCCAGCCCAAGCCGGGCCAGTACAGGTGCCCGTCCATGCCGTGCCGGGCGCCGGTGTAGAAGTTCTCCTCGGCCGCCGCGAACGACATCTGCGTCCACACCGGGCGGTCGTGCTCGGTCAGCGCGCGCTGCGCGCCGTAGAAGAACGCCGCGTTGGCCAGCACGTCCACCACGCTCGGGCCGGAGGGCAGCACCCGGTTCTCCACCCGCAGGTGCGGCACTCCGTCCACGAGGTCGTAGACCGGGCGGTTCCACCGCCAGATGGTGCCGTTGTGCAGCCGCAGCTCGGCCAGCGTCGGCGCCCGCCCGGAGTGCAGCGCCGCCACCGGGTCCTCGTCCTCCGGTTCGGGCAGCAGCGCTGGGAAGTAGCGCACGTTCTCCTCGAACAGGTCGAAGATCGAGGTGATCCAGCGTTCCCCGAACCACACCCGGGGCCGCACGCCCTGGTTCTTCAACTCCTGCGGGCGGGTGTCGGTGGCCTGCTGGAACAGCGGCACCCTGGTCTCGTGCCAGAGCGCCTTGCCGAGCAGGAACGGTGAGTTCGCGCCGATCGCCAGCTGCACCCCGGCCAGGCACTGCGCGGCGTTCCAGTGCGCGGCGAAATCCTCCGGTGCGATCTGCAGGTGCAGCTGCACGGAGGTGCACGCGGACTCCGGCAAGATCGAATCGGCGTAGCACAGCAGCCGTTCCGGGCCGCCGTCGGACAGCGGCGCGCCCTCCATGTCCAGCCGCATCTCCTCGCCCTTGGCGGCGAAGATCTGGTCGTTGAGCTGCGAGTAGCGCGGCGCGCGGGACAGCCAGTTCGGATCGAAGTGGTTGCGCCGCAACGTCGGCAGCGTGCCGATCATGACCAGCTTCGCGTCCGCGTCCCGCGCTTTGCCGTCCGCGTCCAGCAGCGCCTCGCGCAGCTCCTGCTCCAGCTCCAGCGCGCCGTCCCCGGCCAGCGCGCGCGGCCGGACGTTCAGCTCGATGTTGTGCTGGCCGAGTTCGGTGGTGAACGCCGGGTCGCTGATCTTCTCCAGCACCACGGAGTTCGACATGGACGGTTCCATCCGCTCGTCGACCAGGCTCAGCTCCATCTCCAGCCCCATTTGCTGGTGCGGGAAGGAGAAGTTGCCGTCGGCGAGCATCCGGGCCAGCGCGTCCAGGCCCCGCTGCATCTTGTCCCGGTAGCGTTGCCGGTCGACGGGCTTGAACGCCCGGTTGGTCACGTGCTTACCCATGCCGTCTCCCCGCTCGGTCGGCCAGCACGCTGCTCGGCGGACAACCACGGTGGCACATCGGTACCCGGCGGACCAGCGTCCAAAACGGTGTTCGATCCGCGGCCCGGCGCACCCCGCGTGACCAGCGGGAAGACGGCGATGGGAAGAACGCCGGCGGTCAGCCGGATGCGGTGGTGAGCCGGTCCAGCTCGTCCGCGGTCAGCTCCAGCTCGGCCGCGCTCAGCAGTGCGCCGAGCTGGCCGGTGTTGCGGGCGCTGGCGATCGGCGCGGCCACGTTCGGCCGAGCGCGCAGCCACGCCAACGCCACCGCAGCCTCCGGAACGCCACGCAGCGTCGCCACTTCCTCCAGCGCGGTGAGCACCTTGACGCCGCGCTCGTCCAGGTAGCCGCGGGCACCTTCGGCGCGCGGGCTGTCCGAACTCGTGTCGCCCGGCCGGTACTTGCCGGTCAGGAAGCCCTTGGCCAGCGCGAAGTAGGGCAGCACCGGCAGCTTCTCGCGCTCGACCAGCGGTGCGAGGTCGTCCTCGTACCCGGCGCGCTCGACGAGGTTGTAGTGCGGCTGCAGCGCTTGGTAGCGGGCGAGCCCGTGCTGGTCCGAGATGGCCAGCGCGCTCTCGAGCCGCTGCGCGCTGAAGTTCGACGCCGCCAGGTGCCGCACCTTGCCGCTGCGCACCAGCTCGTCGAACGCGGCCATCGTTTCCTCCTGCGGCACGGACTCGTCGTCCCGGTGCGCGTAGTAGAGGTCGATGTGGTCGACGCCCAGGCGGCGCAGCGAATCCTCCGCGGCCGCGCGGATGTTCTGCGCCGAGAGGCCGGGGCGGTCCGGCAGCATCCCGACCTTGGTCGCGATGACCACCTGGTCGCGGGTGCCGCGGCTGCGCAGCCACTCGCCGATCAGCGCCTCGGACTCACCGCCGGAGTTGCCTGGCGCGTTGGCCATGTACAGATCCGCGGTGTCCAGGAAGTTGCCGCCCGCGGCCAGGTAGGCGTCGAGCACCGCGAAGGTGTCGTCGCGGTCGGCGGTCCAGCCGAACACGTTCGTGCCGAGGCAGATCGGGAAGACGTCGAGGTCGGTAGCTCCGAGCTTGGCCATGGTTGCCTTTCTGGGTGATGGTTGCGCAGACACCTGATCATCGGCGCCGGATGATCACTGCTCGACTGCGGGATCGCGCTCGGAGTCCGCGGCGGCCGCGCGATCGTTGCGCGCCGACCCGGCCACCACCTCCGTACCCGTGGCCCCGTGCCTGCCGAGCGTCACGAACACCACCAGCGCGGCGAGCACCACGCAGCACATCACTGTCGCCATCGGCAGCGCCGTCCCGGTTCCGCCGAGGCCGACCAGCGGCGCGGCCAGCGCGCCCACGATGAACTGGCTGACGCCCAGCAGCGCGGAGGCGCTGCCGGAGACGTCGCGGTTGTCGGCCAGCGCGAGCATCGTCGTGTTCGGCATCACGAAGCCCAGCGACGCCACCATCACGAACAGCGCCGCGAGCAGGAACGGCAGCGGCAGGTTCAGCAGCGCAACGCCCAGCAGCACCACGCCCGCGACCGCGGCCGCGGACAACGCCACCAGCAGCAGCTGCACCTCGTTCGCCACCCGGCCGACCAGCCGCGCGTTGATCTGACCGGCGAGCACGATCCCGACCGCGTTCGCGCCGAAGGCCAAGCTGAACATCTGCGGCGACATGCCGTAGACGCCCTGCAGCACGAACGACGAACCGGAGATGTAGGCGAACATCGCCGACATGCCCAATCCGGCGGTCAGCGCGTTGCCCAGGAACGAACGCCGGGCCAGCAGGGTGCCGAAGGTGCGGAAGGTCGAACCGAGGTGCGCGGGCTGGCGCCACTCCTGGCGCTTCGTTTCCGGCAGCAGGAACGCGGACACCAGCAGCAGGAGGGTGCCGAACCCGGTCAGCACCACGAAAACGCCGCGCCAGGTGGTGTGCGTGAGGATCTGCCCGCCGATGACCGGCGCCAAGATCGGTGCCAGTCCGGTGACCAGCATCAGCGAGGAGAAGAACCGCGCGGCTTCGCGCCCCGAGTACAGGTCGCGGACCGTCGCGCGGGCGATGACCACGCCCGCCGCGGCGCCCAAGCCCTGCAACCCGCGCAGCGCCGCCAGCGCGTACACCGAGCCGGACAGCGCGCACAGCACGGACGCCGTGATGTAGACGGCCAGCCCGATCAGCAGCGGGCGCCTGCGGCCGACCGAGTCGCTGATCGGCCCGGCGACGAGCTGGCCGAGCGCGAGCCCGAGCAGCACTGCGGTCAGCGTGAGCTGCGACTGCGCAGCGGACGCCCCGAGCTCGCTGCTCAGCGCGGGCAGCGCGGGCAGGTACATGTCGATCGACAGCGGCCCGAACGCCGTCAGCCCGCCCAGGATGAGCGCGAAGCGGACCTTGCTCGGGGCCTTCCGGCGCGGCCGGTCGGCGGTGCGGTTGGTTTCGGGGTCGTCGTGGCTGGCTTGCTGGGCCGGGGACATGCGACTCCTCTGGCTCGGCCGGACCTTCGAGTTGCTAATTGCCCGCTACAACCAACAAGATCGTCGGCCGGGTTATGCCCGCCCTGCGTTCGATTTCTGCTGTGAACTGAGTCATCGGCCCCTCGGCCGAGCCGATCACGAGGCCGTGCGGGCGACGACCCGCCCAATGCCAAAATGACCGGGTGGCGCGCGTGTTCGAGGTGACCGAGGTCGACGACCCACGGGTCGACGACTTCCGGGACCTGTCCACCGCCGACCGCCGCCCGGACCGCCCGGGCGGGCGCGGCCTGGTGATCGCTGAAGGCGTGGTGGTCGTCGAGCGGCTGCTCGCCTCGCCGTACCCGGTGCGCGCGCTGCTCGGCGTGCGGCGGCGCATCGACGCGCTCGCCGACCAGCTCGCGGGGATCGACGTGCCCGCCTACGTCGCGGACGCCGACGTGATGGCTGCCGTCGAGGCATACAAAGATTACATCATGAAGGAGACCCTGGCGGTCGAGATCTGCGGCGGCGATGCTGCAGGCGAACTGGCGCAGGTCAACCTGAATGGTCACAAGAGCGGTCTGGCGCTGGAGCGCGTCTAAAGCCGCACTGTATGGTGAAACTATGAGTACGAGTATTGAGAATCTGAGAAGAATTGCAGAGCGTGATGTGAAGGACAACACCGCGCTCTTCGATTTGTATGTGACAGTCGGCCGGGACATCGATTACCTGTCGATCAAGTTCGGCATC
>NZ_JAFRFW010000544.1:0-9368 GCF_017434145.1 Saccharopolyspora sp.
CCATGCTGGCGATGGTCGGCGAGCTGCCCCCGCAGGCCCGCGTTCAGGTGTTCGCCGAAGTCGCCGACGCCGCCGAAGAACAGCAAGTGCGGACCGAAGCGGACGTCTCGTGGACCTGGCTGCACCGCGAAGGCGTCGCGGCCGGGCGGAGCACGCTGCTCGAAGACGCGGTTCGCGCGGCGGACCTGGGGCCGCGCCCGGACGTGTGGGCCGGTGCAGAATCCACGGCCGTGCAGCGCATCCGCGAGCACTGCCAGGACGTGCTCGGGCTGGACCGGCGCCGGGTTTACGCGCTGGCGTACTGGCGGCTGGACGCCGCCGGGCCCTGACCCTCGACGGGACGTCGATTTACCTGGTCACAGCGCCGGAAAGGGCGGTTGGCGGCGCGGCCCATCCCGGGCGTCGCGGGCCTGCCACCGGCCGTAGGCTGGATGGCGTGAACAAGTTGGGTCGGATCATGCTCGCCGGTGGCGCGGTCGGTGCCGCCACCTTCGGATACGCCGCCGGTGTGGAACGCAGCCACTGGACGCTACGGCGCGCGGAGATTCCCGTGCTGGCCGAAGGCGCCCCCGAACTACGCGTGCTGCACATCTCCGACCTGCACATGCTGCCGAACCAGCGCTCCAAGCAGCGTTGGGTGGCCGCGCTGGACGAACTCGCCCCAGACCTGGTCGTCAACACCGGCGACAACCTGGCGCACCCGCAGGCGGTGCCCGCCGCGCTGCGCGCACTGGGCTCGCTGCTGGACCGGCCGGGCCTGTTCGTGTTCGGCAGCAACGACTACTACGGGCCGAAGCCGAAGAACCCCGCGCGCTACCTGCTGCCGTCGGCGAAGACCAAGCGCATCCACGGCGACCCGCTGCCGTGGCGGGATCTGCGCGCGGCGATGACCGAGCGCGGCTGGCTCGACGTGACGCACCGTTGGAGCGACCTGGAGGTCAACGGAGTGCGCATCCACGTCGCCGGGCTCGACGACCCGCACCTCAAGCGGGACAAGTACTCGAAGATCGCGGGCGCGCCCGCGCACGACGCCCACCTGCGGCTGGGCCTGACGCACTCGCCCGAGCCGCGGGTGCTGGACGCGTTCGCCGACGACGACTACGACCTCGTGCTGGCCGGGCACACCCACGGCGGCCAGCTGCGGCTGCCGGGCTACGGCGCGCTGGTCACCAACTGCGAGCTGGACCGCGCGCGGGCGCGCGGCGCATCGACGTGGGGCGAGCGGATGCACCTGCACGTCTCGGCCGGGCTGGGCACCTCGCCGTACGCGCCGGTGCGCTTCGCCTGCCCGCCGGAGGCGACGCTGTTGACGCTGGTCCCGCGTTCGCGCGCCGGGTCGGCCGAGTCGGCGGCCGCGGTCGGCAGCCCCCCTTCCGGAGCGCGCACGAACATCCGCTAGACTTTTTCGCGGCGGTCGGACAGGGACCCGATAAGTCCACCGCCGGAAGATCGGGGTGTGGCGCAGGTTGGGAGCGCGCTTCGTTCGGGTCGAAGAGGTCGTGGGTTCAAATCCCGCCACCCCGACAAGTAAAGGGCCTGGTCAGGACTCCGCAAGGAGTTCCGGCCAGGCCCTTTCTCATGTCCGGACCGCGTCTTGCACCGGGCGCGGCGACTCCGCCAGTACGTGGCCCTGCTCGTTCTGGCGCTAGCCGAGTTGGGCGCGGATCTCGGGGAGCAGGTTCTCGCTGAACGCCTGCTTCAACCGCTGCTTCGCCTTATCGAGCAGCAGTGCCTTGAGCGGGTCCAGGCAGTGCTGCACGACCGCCGGATGGCGGGCCGGGGATTTGCACAACAGGACCGCGAGCGTCCGCAGCGCGGGCAGCAGCGTGGCGGCTTGCTCGATCCCGCCGAGGCCGAGTGCTTCGGTGAGGCGTTTCCAGAGCTGCTTCGTGCACGCGGTGACGACCTTGGTGGGAATTTTGCGCCCGCTCGCATTTACCACCTTGTCGAGCCGCTTTCCCACCACCTGCGGAACCGCGTCCCAGGCGCGCTTCGCCTCCTCGATCACGACGACGAGCTGCACGAGCAGTTCACACCAGAAGTGATCCGCCATCGCCGTGCGAGTGTCGACGCCCAGCGGTCCGATCTCCCGCTCAACCTGGGCAAGGACCTGGCCGAGCAGCTCGCCCACTGCTTCTACCCGATCCACATCGGTGCGGGCGGTCGCGAGCTTCCGGTTGGTGTTGTCCTCTCGTTCCCGAGTCGTGGCATCGACCGTTGCATCATGCGGAGCCGAACTCGATGGAGGCTCTGCGGGGGCGTGCGGAGGTTCCTCCTGCTCTCCAACGGAATTCGTGGTGGCGTGCAGTTCATCGCGGAGTGCCCGGAGCACGTGATCGCGTGCGGTATTCACCGCAGCACGCTTGTGGTTCATCGTCGATCGGGACCGGTTCTTCCCTGCAGCGGCGTGGTCTTCAGCAGCGACCCAGTGGCGGTCGGCTCGTTGCCGAAATTCGTCAAGGGCATCGGGAGATCGACGGATCAGCGAGATGGCGCCGGGCCAGCCGTGCTGGGAGCCTCCGCACTGGCACACGCAGGTGTCGCCATCGGCACGTTCACAGTTGGACGGATGCGTCAATTTTACTCCAGGGCACGGAAGAAGAGCCGCTGAAAACGCATGCTTCCCGGCAGCGTGGTCTTGATCTACCGCTGGTCCAGCGAAACTCGCTGCGTCGCGATGCTGGTCTTGCGCTTGTCCGTGCGGGTCGTCCGATGCGTTCGGACGGTGGTAGGCGCTGACCCGGTGTGCCGATGCCCGCTGCCGAACGGGGGACGTGAGTTCCGGTGCGCTGCTCCGTGCCGACGAACGCGCGTCGACGGCGTGCTCAGGTTTGGAGGTTCGGCGTCAACGTTGCGTCAGGGGTTTGGTGGGTGGCCTGGACTGGGCTGGGGATGTCCGGTTCGCGAGCCGGAGGGCGGTGATGGTCGAGTGGCTGCGGGCGCCCGGTGCGCTTGCGGTCATGCAGGTTCGACCTTGGGAGCGTTGGGACAACGCTCCGAGATCAACATCAGCGCACGGCTGGCAAATTCCGCGAGAAGTTCTGACCAGGCCGTCTCCTGTTCCAGGATTCCGCAGGGAGAAGGCGGGGAGCCGTTCTCGATGATCGGCTCCCCGCCTCGGAGACCACGGTGGAACGCGGTCGTCCGGTAACGGCCACTGCTCGGACAGCTGTCAGGAGCAGGTCCAGGACACCGGCTTGGACGGCCCGCGCGAGAGCAACGCGGTGCCGCCAATCACGCTGCCGTCCGGACTGATCGAGCTCGCGGAGAGATCCCAGTTGTTGATCCCCGGCAGCGGAACCTGCTGTCCATCGGCGAACAGGGTTGCCGTTGCCGCCCTGCCCTCGCTGTCCCGCCTGGCCGCGGCGACCCAGCCCTGTTCGTTGATCGCCCCCGAGTCGAAGATCGTGTTCGGGATGACCTCGGCCGTGCCGGTGTCCAGGTTCCAGCGGATCTCGCCGCTGCTGCCGGAACCGATCACCCACGGGCCGTTGATCTGGTGGGCCTCCAAGTGCTCGTTCGCGGGGATGCCTTCGGGCCGCGGCAGCGCCGCGGAGGTGCCGTCCGGCCGCCAGACGAAGCCGTTGGTCGGGGCGCCCGGAGTCTCGCCCGCGACCGTGCCGACCGCCGTGCCGTCCGCGGCGACGTCCTCGGCGACGCCAGGCGGTCCGGGCAGGTCGACGGGCTGGTCGGAGCCGGGTGCCCAGCTGACCGGGATCTCGCCCGCTGCGTCGCTGCGGAACCCGACGATCTGCCCGGTGTCGTTGATGCCGCGCGGCGTCACGTGGCCGGGCAGCACGCGGACCTCGCCGTCGCGGTAGACGTACGGACGGCGTTCGCCGTACTCGTCGAAGATCCCGCCCACCGCGACGCCGTCGGAGTTCACGTCTTCCAGCCGGTCCGGCAGGTTCCCGGGCGTTTCCAGGATCTCGCCGTCCCGCCACACGACGTGGACCAGGTCGGACGGCGTGCCCTCGACCGTGCCGACCAGTGTTCTGCCGTCCGGGCTACCGCCGCTGACGTTTCCCTTGGTCGCGCCGGGCGGCATCGGCAATTCGTGGATCCGGCACTCGGTGGGCGCGGCGGCCTGCGGCTCGGCGACCGCGGGCACCGGTGCCAGCGCGACCGACCCGGCGAGCACGCCGCCCAACGCGACCAGCCTGGGCAGAGTCGTTGCTTTGGAGACCAATGCAGCTCCCTCGTGTTGTTGCACGGACCTGAAGTGGACGATGAGCGCCGAGCCGAAGTCGCCCGCTGCCGCGGCGCGGGCGAGCTGCGTCGGGAAACCCTTCACCGGGTACGCCGCGGATTCCGCCGACGGCGATCCGCGCCCCTGGGGGCGGCGACCTGTCGGACGGATCGGGCAGGATCGGTGGGGTGAGCACCTACCCTGACGCGAAGATCCCGGAAGAGCTGTTCGACGACGCCGAGCTGGAGCGGCGCTGGCGGGCGCGGTTCAGCGCGCCGCGCGTGTCCCTGCCGGACTGGGCGCGCGACGCCCCGGCGCGCAGCCTGTACGTCTCCAACAGCAGCGGAACCTGGGAGCTCTACGCCTGGGACCGGGACTCCGGCGAACACCGGCAGGTCACCGACCGGCCGAACGGCACCTTCCACGGCACCTTGTCCGCGGACGGGACGCGGGTGTGGTGGTTCGACGACACCGACGGCGACGAGTTCGGCAAGTGGGTCAGCGAGGACTTCACCTACGGCGGCGAGAAGCCGGCCGAGGCGGTGCCGGGCACGCACGCCGGCTACCCGGCCGGGCTGGCGCTCGGGCCGACCGTGACCGGGATCGGGATGTCCACCGACGACGGCGTCACGATCTGGGTGTCGAAGCACGGCGCGAGCCCGGAAGTCGTCTACGAGCACGAGCAGGACGGCGGTCTTTCCGCGCTGTCCTGGGACGAGTCGCTGCTGGTGCTGTCGCACTCGGAGCACGGCGACAGCAGGCACCCGGCGCTGCGGGTGCTGCGGGTGTCCGACGCGGCGACCGTCGCCGAGAAGTACGACGGGCCGGGCAAGGGCCTGGACGCGCTGGACTTCGCGCCGGTGAGCGGGGATCCGCGGCTGCTGGTGCTGCACGAGCGGCACGGCCGCGAAGAGCTGCTGATCTGGGACGTGCTCGCGGACACCGAGCAGGAGCTCGACCTCGGACTGCCCGGTGAGGTCTCCGCGGACTGGTACCCGGACGGTTCGGCGCTGCTGGTCGCGCACACCCATCGGGCGCGCACCACGATGCACCGCTACGACCTGGCTTCTGGCGAGCTGACCGACCTGTCGACCCCGGCCGGGACGGTCGGCAACGCCTCGGTGCGACCGGACCGGTCGGTGGAGTACTCGTGGTCGTCGGCCGCGACGCCGGGGCTGGTGCGCACGCTGACCGCGGACGGCGAGGACCGCGTGCTGCTGACGCCTCCCGGGGAGCGGGCGCCCGGTTCGCAGCCGGTCGGCGACGTGTTCGTGGAAGTGCCGTACGGGCCGAACGAGACCGTGCACGCGCTGGTATCCCGCCCGGAAAACTCCGGGGACGAGCCGTTGCCCACGGTGTTCAACCTGCACGGTGGGCCGCACGCGGCCGACGAGGACCGGTTCTCGTCGTACCGGGCGGCGTGGCTGGACGCGGGCTTCGCCGTGGTGGAGATCAACTACCGGGGTTCGACCGGTTACGGCTCGGCTTGGCGGGACGCGATCGAGGGCCGTCCGGGGCTGACCGAGCTGGCCGACGTCGCCCGGGTGCACGACTGGGCCGTCGCGGAAGGGCTCACCACGCCCGCATTGAGCGTGGTCGCCGGGGCTTCGTGGGGCGGCTACCTGACGTTGCTGGCGCTGGGCACGCAACCGCAGCGGTGGGCGGGCGGCGTGGCCGGGGTGCCGGTGGCGGACTACGTCTCGGCCTACGCCGATGAGATGGAGCCGTTGCGCGCCTACGACCGCGCGTTGTTCGGCGGCTCGCCGGAGGAGGTCCCCGCGGTGTACCGGGACTGCTCGCCGCTGACCTACGTCGACGAGGTCCGCGCGCCGGTGCTGGTGCTGGCCGGGGACAACGACCCGCGCTGTCCGCTCCGGCAGATCCTGAACTACCTGGACCGGCTGTCCGCGCGGCAGGTGCCGTTCGAGTTCTACCGCTACGACGCCGGGCACGGTTCGCTGGTGGTGGCCGAGACGCTGCGCCAGGTTTCCGCGGAGATCCACTTCGCGCAGCGGGCCGTCGGGCTGGCTTGATCGGACTTCACCGGTGCCGCGCGTGCAGCGGATCGGTGAGCCCCGCAGGCCACGGCGGGCGGAGCCGGACCGTGGGGGTGTCGTCGGGACCGGCAGCCGATGCCGTCGGCTCCTGCTGAACCGGCGCGTTGCCGGCAGCGTTCGTGCCTTGCCCGCGCAGCCGCACGATCCGGTCGGCCAGTTCGGCGAGATCAGGATCGTGGCTGATCAGCAAGGTCGTGCGGGTGCGGGCGAGCCGCCGCAGCGGGGCGAGGACGTTGCGCTTGGACTCCTGGTCCAGTCCGTTGGTCGGTTCGTCCAGCACCAGCACTGGAGCACGGCGCAGCACGGCGCGGGCGATGGCGATCCGTCTGCGCTGGCCGCCGGAAAGCAGCGCTCCGCGCTCGCCGAGCACCGTGTCGTAGCCGTCCGGCAAGGCCCGGACGAACTCGTCGGCGTCGGCTTCCTGAGCCGCTGCGACGACGTCGGCCCGAGACGCCCCTGGCGCGGCGAACGCGATGTTGTCCGCGACCGTTCCGTGCAGCACGTCGGCGGCCTGCGGCACGGAGGCGAGCTGGTCGCGACCCTCGTGCCGCGGGAGCCGGGGCAATTCCACGCCGTCCAGCAGCACCCGGCCCGCGACCGGGTCGTAGAACCGCAGCAGCAGCCTCGCCAGCGTCGATTTCCCGGCTCCGCTGGGGCCGGTGACCAGCACGAACTCTCCCGGCCGAACGTGCAGCCGGAAGTCGCGAAGCGCAGCCCGGCCCGCGCCCGGGTAGCCGAAACCGACCCGGTCGAACTCGATCGCCCGCCCCGCGGGGCGCCGCGGCGGCAACGACACACCGCTGGGCGCGTCGGCCACCGCCGGTTGCGCGTCCATGAGCTCGATCAACCGCTCCGAACCGGCGCGCGCGGCGGTCACCGCCATGGTGATCCGGCCGAGGTCCTGCAGCGGCGGGTACAGGTAGCCGATGTAGGCGGCGAACGCCATCAGGCCGCCGATGCTGATGCGCTGCGCCGAGATCTCCCACACGCCGACGCCGATCACCAGCAGCACGCACCCCGTCTCGACCATCGTGACCAGCGGCGGGTACAGCGCGGACAGCCGCGCCTCGGTGATCTTCGCGCGGAACCAGCGCATCGAGGCGGCGTGCAGCTCGGCGGATTTGCGCGGCTGCTGGTTCGCGGCCTGCACCAGCTCGATGTGCCCGAGTCCTTCTTCGACTACCGTGCTCAGCTCGCCGTTGCCCGCCCGCTCGTCCCGCGACGCCGACCTGATCCGGTTCGCGAAGCTACGCGCCACCAGCCAGAAAACCGGCGCGAGTGCGAACGAAAGCAGCGCCAGGTCCCAGCGCAGGTACAGCGCGGCGCCCGCGTAGAGGACCACGCTGAACATCGCGGTGACGGTCTCGACCATGCCGGATGCGACGAGCCGTTCCACCGCCTCCACGTCCCCGGAGAGCCGCGAGACCAGATCGCCCAGTTTGCTGCGCGCGAAGAAATCCGGGGAAAGCCGCTGCAAATGCGCGAAGACGTGCGCGCGCAACCGCACCAGGAAACGTTCGGCCGCCCGCGCGGAAAAGTAGGAGCCGCCGAAGGAGGCCGCTGCGCCGACCGCCGCGATCGCCAGCCAGGACAGGCCCGGCGCCCAGAACTCCGCCAACCTGCCGGTCGCCAGCGCGTCGTCGGTGATCAGCATGAACATCCAGATGCCCGCGGTGTCGGCCAGCGCGGAGATCACCAGCAGCACCGCAGCGACCAGCAGGCCACCGCGCTCCGGGCGCAGGAACGGCCGGAAGCGGGCGAAAACCTCGCGAATTCCCGGCGCAGCGCTCATCTCGGTCCTTCCCGCTGCCCCGGCGGGCCGGTGCTGAACCGACCGGCCCGCCGAGGATCAACTCACTTGTGCGGCGGCCGGCCCGGCTCCGGCTTCGGGGGCTTCGGCGGCTTGGGCGGGCGCGGCTTGCCTGGGACCGGAACGGGGAAACCCATTTGCGACCTCCTGGTCGAATCGAATCACATTTGGCCGGGCCGTTTCGGCGCCGACTGGAATCAACCTACCGAGCATTTCGGAACGGATTCGACGGAAAATATCCGGAAATCCGCTGGGAAGCTCCTGGACGAATTCCCGCGTCCGGCCGGGCTGCCGATTTCCCAGCGGGCGCACACCGTTCTACGAGGAAGTTCCCAGCCGCTGTGAGCTGCCGTACAACAGGAATAAACCCCTGCGCAGCCGGGTTGTTGCGAAATATGAGTCACCTGTTCGAGCCGCTGAAGCTGCGCGATGTCGCCATCCCCAACCGGGTGTGGGTCTCGCCCATGTGCCAGTACTCCGCGATCGACGGCGTGCCCGGCGATTGGCACTTCGTCCACCTCGGCCAGTTCGCCACCGGCGGTGCGGGCCTGGTCATGGCCGAGGCCAGCGCGGTCGCGCCGGAAGGCCGGATCAGCCCCGCCGACGCCGGGTTGTGGAACGACGAGCAGGCCACCGCGTGGCGGCGGATCACCGACTTCCTGCACCAGCAGGGCTCGACGGCCGCCGTCCAGCTCGCGCACGCGGGACGCAAAGCTTCCACGGAGGCTCCGTGGGACGGCGGCGCGAGCGTTCCCGAATCAGCGGGCGGCTGGCGCACGATCAGCTCCACCGACGCCGCCTTCGGCGAGCTGGCCGCTCCGCGGGCGTTGACCGAGGCGGAGGTCGCGGCGCTGCCCGAGCAGTTCGCCGCCTCCGCCCGCCGCGCCGAAGCCGCCGGGTTCGACGCGGTGGAGCTGCACTTCGCGCACGGCTACCTGGCGCATCAGTTCTACTCACCGCTGATCAACGACCGCACCGACCGCTACGGCGGCGACTTCGCCGGCCGGGTGCGGGCGCCGCTGGAGATCGTGGACGCGGTGCGCGCGGTGTGGCCGCAGGAGCGGCCGCTGCTGGTGCGGATCTCCGCGACCGACTGGGTGGACGGCGGCTGGACCGGCGACGATTCGGTGCGGCTGGCGAAACTGCTGGCCGAGCGGGGTGTGGACCTCGTCGACGCCTCGACCGGCGGCGCGGTGCCGGACGCCCGGATTCCCGTCGGTGCGGGTTACCAGGTCCGGTTCGCCCGCCAGGTCCGCGCGGAGGCCGGAGTGCCGACCGGCGCGGTCGGCCTGAGCACCTCGCCGGAGCAGGC
>NZ_JAFRFW010000545.1:0-2955 GCF_017434145.1 Saccharopolyspora sp.
AACCGGCCGCCACGCCGTCGCGGTCGACGACGGTCACCTCCACGCCGTGCTCCTGCAAGAACCACGCCGTCGAGAGTCCGACGGCGCCGGCTCCGGCGACCACCACCCGGCGCGGTGCCTGATCGGTCCCGTTCTTGCCGGCTCCCTGCGCTCGGTCCAGCTCCGAGCATGACCGGGAACACACCGCTGATCGTTGTCATCTGCGCACAATCCGAGCGCGCCGCGTTGGCATCCGGGCACTACTCAGTGGGGTGGCCCCGGAACATTTGTTTAACAGTTGCGTGATGCGGTCTTGAGCGGGGTTTGCTGCGGCTGGGCTGATGTTTCCTACTCGATATTGCTGATCAGCCGGTCAATGCGTGGCTGATCGAGCAGTGAGTAGATCTGGATGATCCGACCGTGAATGATCACGAAGGTCATGATCGAGACGGGCTGGTGGTTGGCGCGGACGATGACTGCTGCGCCGCCGTTGACCGTGATCGGCTGGAACGTGGCGTCCGGGATGGCGAATGTCGTTGCGCGCCGGGTCACGTCCTGCGGTCCACGGATCGTGGCGGTCGCGGCGGTCCTGGTGGCGCCGCCGTCGGCGCGGAACGTGATCTCGGGGTGTAGCAGGGCGAGGAGAGTGTCGAGGTCACCGTCGCGGGATGCCGCGAAGAAGGCGTTGACCACACTGCGCTGAACGGCGGGATCGGTCTCGATCTCGCCCGGGTCCACGGCGTGCACCCTGCTGCGGGCGCGGCTGGCGAGCTTGCGGATGGCTTCGACCGACTTGCCGATCACGGCGGCGATATCACTGAACGACATCCCGAAGGAGTCGTGCAAGATGAACGCGAGGCGCTCGGATGGTGTGAGGCTCTCCAGGACGATGTGGAGGGCCAGGCTGGCCTGTTCAGCGAGCAGAGCCTGATCCTCTGGGCTCAGGACCTGATCATCGCCTCGCAGGTGGAGTTCGGGTCCGGTTGCGTCTGTGGGGTTCTCGGGTCGCGCGGCTCGGGCTCTGAGCTTGTTGAGACACGTGCGCGAGACGACCGTGGTCATCCACCCGTCGAGGTTCGTCACCGAGTCCAGATCCGTTACGCCAGGGCGGCTGAGTCGAACCCAGGAGTCTTGGACGGCGTCTTCAGCGTCGAAGCGGTCGCCGAGGATCCGGTAGGCCAGCGCGGTCAGCCGTTGACGGTTCTCTTCGAAGTGGCGGCTGAGTTGTTCCGGATCGTCCATCGGTCACGTCCTCGTCGTGCGGGGTGTCAGTTCCTATGACACGCCCACGACCGAGAACGTGACAGGAGCACGATGTGACGACCCCGAACCAATCAGCACCCACCCTAGATGCCGACCGACAGCGGCGGATTGCGCTGCTGGCGCTGTGTCTGGCTGGCTTCGTGATCCAGCTGGACGTAACCATCATCAATGTCGCTGTTCCGACGATCCAGCACGAGTTCCATGCCACTACCGGGGTATTGGAGTGGATCATCAGTGGTTACGCCCTCGGGCTCGCTGCCTTGATCCCCTTGATGGGCGCGCTCGGTGATCGCCTCGGTCACCGCTGCGTGCTCTTGGCAGGCCTCATCGTCTTTGGCCTCTGCTCTGCGGCAGCCGCGCTTGCACCGAAGCCCGAGGTGCTCATCGGCGCCCGTGTCGGGCAGGGCGTAGGCGGAGCAGCCATCTTGGCCCTGACCCTCGCCGTCCTGGCCGACACCTATCCGCCAGAGCAGCGCGGTCACGCCATCGGCTGGTGGGCAGCGATCGGTGGCATCGGTTTCGGGGCGGGCCCGGTCGTCGGCGGCCTGATTCTTTCAGTGTTCGGCTGGTCAACGATCTTCTGGGTCAACGTCCCGATCATTCTCGCCACAGTCGCCTTGATCCTGCTTACGGTCCCGATCGCCGCGGCCACGTCGCAGCCGCGGCCGCTTGACGTGCCTGGCGTCGTGCTCGCGTCGGCGGGTCTGGCGTCAGTGACTTTCGGCCTGATCACCGTCACCGATGTTCCCTGGGACGCTGCGCGAACCCTGGTGCCGCTCGGCGTCGGCGGACTCGCCCTCACGGCGTTCATGCAGTGGCAGCGCCGCGCGGATGATCCCTTGGTGCCGCGAGATGTGCGCGACAACTCAGCGTTCATCGGCGCGTGTGCCATTTACTTCCTCAGCTACGTGGCTTTCAGCGGGACGCTGTACTACGTCACCTTGATGTTCCAGAATCTTCTCGGCTGGTCGGCCCTTCGCACCGGCTTGTCGTGGCTGCTGATGAACATCCCATTCCTTCTCGCGGCCCAAATGGCCGGCAAACTCGGTCAACGCTTCACGCCACGAGCCATTGTCACCACGGGCTGCGCAGGCGGAGCAGTCGGCGTGGCAGCACTGAGCACGTTGACTCCGACGACCCCCTTCGCCGTTGCGGGAGTTGGCTACTTGGTCTCTGGAGTTGGTTTCGGGCTACTGGTTCCCGGGATCACGAGCGTGGCCATGCGCGATGTCGCTAGGCCGGTCGCGGGGGCTGCCTCGGCCATGCTGAACTCTTCCCGGCAGCTCGGTACGGCGGTAGGACTCGCGCTCGTCGGGGCCCTTGGCGCGGCGGCCACCCAACACAGCTGGGGCTCATCGCGACACCGGGCAACCCACACCATCACGACGGGGAACCTGCACGGAGTCCCGCCGCGACTGCAGGCGACCGCCAGCAACTCGTTCGAGATCGGGTACCACGTCGCCCTCGGGATCTGCGTCGTCAGTCTCCTGGTCGCCGTGTGGCTCTCAGTGCACGTGTTCAAGCAATGCAAAGCTCCCACTGAGGCCGCAGACGCGGAGGAGCCGAGTCCGTGACCCACGCCAACGTCGCCCTAACTCCGCGGGCCCGGCTCAAGGTCGCCCAACTGATCGTCGACCACAACATCCCGATCCGGGAAGGTCGAGCGGGTGCTCTCTGACCGCCCATCGACCGCTTGATCAGTCTCCCGGGTCA
>NZ_JAFRFW010000546.1:0-2490 GCF_017434145.1 Saccharopolyspora sp.
CGGCCGCCGCATCGACGACGACCAGCGGCTCTTGCCGGACTCCGTGCCGGTAAGGTCTGCTCGGAACTCGCTGTGGTACCGATCACGGGTGGTCGGTCGTCGGTGTGCTCGGAAACGAGGCCGCTGAGCAGGAGGGTGCTGATGACCGACGGGACTCCGGGGGCGGGGCCGGACCGGGACGCCGCGGCGGACGGTGGTCGGAACGTGGTGGTCGACGTGCCCGTCCGGGCGGGCCTGCTGCCCGCCGCGCCTGCCTTGCTGAGCACCGCGGACGGCACGGTCGTGCAGGTGACCGAAGAGGCCGTGCGGCTGGCGGGGGTGGCGGACGCGGATTCGCTGGTAGGTCGCGAGCTTTCCGCACTGGTGGTGCGGGACGGCCCGATCTCCCGGCTGCGTGCGGAGTGCGACGTGCCGGTGCGGGCGTTGAGCTGGCCGCGTCCGGACGACGAATCGCTGCAGGTGACCGTGCTGGCCGATGTGCGCGACCTGGTCCCGGACGGGGCCCAGCCCTACAGCGGTGTCGAAATCCTCGACGAACGCGCCCGGTTGATCGAGGCGCAGCAGATCGCCCGCGTCGGCAGCTGGAGCATCTACCCGGAAACCGGGCAGATGTACCACAGCCCGATGCTCAAGGAGCTGTTCGCCGCCAGCGGCGCCGACCTGCTGGAAGGCTCGGACCTGGAGCTGGCGGTGCGCGCCGACGACCGGGCCAAGGCCGCCGACTTCGGCACCCGGTTGAAGTCCGCGCCCGAAGGCGAGCTCGTCGAAGTGGAGCTGCACGACCACACCGACCGCGTCTTCCTGTGCACCGGCCGGGTCGAGCGGGACGTCTCCGGGGTGATCGAGCGGATCCAGGGAACCGTGCAGGACGTCACCGAGCAGCGACTCCTGGAACGGCAGCTGCGCGACGAACGCCGCAAGCTGCACGACGCGCAACGCGCGGCTCGGCTGGGCACCTGGGAATGGGATCCGGACACCGGCGCGACGCGGCTGTCCGAGATGATGCACGAGATCTGCGGCACCCGGCCGGACGCGCCCAGCACCTACGACGAGTACATCGGTTCGGTGCACCAGGAGGACCGGTCCGCGGTGGACCAGGCGTGGCGGGGGCTGGTGCAGCGGCAGGAACCGGTCGAGCTGGAGCACCGGTTCATCCGCCGGGACGGCGCGGTGCGCACCTTCCGCGCGCACGGCGCGGCGATCCGCGATCCGGAAGGCCGGCTCGTGCTGGTCGGCACGGCGCAGGACGTCACCGAGCAGCGCACCGCGGTGACCCGGATGGAACGCTCCACGCAGCGGTTCACCGACCTGGTCGCGGTCACACCGGTCGGGATCGGGTTGTTCGACCAGGGCGAGCACCTGGTGGATGCCAACGACGCGCTCTGCGACCTGCTCGGATACCGGCTGGACCAGCTGCGCGGGATGAGCTCGCGGCAGATGACCCATCCCGACGAGCGGGACTCCGGCCTGCGCACGGCTTCGGAGGAGATCGCGTCGTCGCGCACGGGACGGCGGAAGGTCCCGCAGCGGTTGCTGGTCCGCTCCGATGGCGAGCCGGTGTACTGCGAGCTGCACGTGTCGCTGTCGGTGCAGGACGACGGGACGCGGTTCTGGCTGGTGGTGTTCCAGGACATCACCGAACGCCGCCGCGCCGCCGAGGCGCTGCGCTACCAGGCCACCCACGACGACCTCACCGGTTTGCCGAACCGGGCCGCGGTCAAGCAGCTGCTCGGCGCGCTGCTCGGGCGGGTGGATCCGGCGAGCGTCGCGGTGCTGTTCTGCGACATCGACAACTTCAAGCGGGTGAACGATTCGCTCGGCCACGACGCGGGCGACGAGCTGCTGGTCGCGCTGGCTCGCCGGTTGGAAGGCGGGTTGCCGGAGGGGTGCACGGCGGCCCGGTTGTCCGGCGACGAGTTCGTCATCATCTGCTCGGACATCGAGGCGGTCGGTGGGCTGGACTCGCTGGCCACCCGTGTTTCCGGGCTGCTGCGCACGGCGGTGCCGGTGCACGGTCAGCTGATCCGGGTCTCGGCCTCGATCGGGGCCGCGGTGCCCAGCGGCGGCGGTTCCGGCGGCGGGGATCTGCTGCGGTTCGCCGACGCGGCGATGTTCGAGGCGAAGCGGCGCGGCGCCGGCAAGGTCTCGCTGGCCAGTCCGGCGCTGATCGCGTCCGCCGATCGCCAGCTGCACCTGGAGGGGCAGCTGCGGGAGGCGTTGAACAACGACGGCCTCACGTTGCACTACCAGCCGGTGGTCGCCGGGGACGGCACGGTGGTCACCGCGGAGGCGTTGGTGCGCTGGCCGCATCCCGAGCGCGGCATGATCTCGCCGGCCGAATTCATTCCGCTGGCGGAAGAGACCGAGGCCATCATTGGCATGGGCGAATGGGCGCTGCGCACCGCCTGCCGCGACGCTGCGGACGGAAAAATTCCCGGCACCGTCGCCGTCAATCTGTCGCCGCTGCAATTTGCCCGCGACGATCTCGCC
>NZ_JAFRFW010000547.1:0-12129 GCF_017434145.1 Saccharopolyspora sp.
CGCAAAGCGCTTACCGAGGCCGGTCGCGCCGCCAAGGGCGGCTCGGCGGAGAGCCCGGAGCAGGCGCAGACCGCGGGCGACGCGGCCACTGCGAACGCTCCGGCCGTGGCCGAGCCGCAGGCCGATCAGAAGACGGAGGGCTGAGCAGTGCTGGTCCCACGCAAGGTGAGGTGGCGTAAGGCCCACGCGCCGAAGCGCTCGGGCTTCGCCAAGGGCGGCACCCGGATCAACTTCGGCGAGTACGGCATCCAGGCGCTCGAGCACGGCTACGTGACCAACCGCCAGATCGAGTCGGCCCGTATCGCCATCACCAGGCACGTCAAGCGTGGCGGCAAGGTGTGGATCAACATCTTCCCGGACCGCCCGCTGACCAAGAAGCCCGCCGAGACCCGGATGGGTTCCGGTAAGGGTTCGCCGGAGTACTGGGTCGCCAACGTCAAGCCGGGCCGCGTGATGTTCGAGCTGAACTTCCCGAACCGGAAGACCGCGGTCGAGGCGCTGACTCGCGCGGCGCACAAGCTCCCGATGAAGTGCAAGATCGTGTCCCGCGAGGGTGGTGACTTCTGATGGCAGCGGGTGTCACCGCTAGCGAACTCCGGGAACTGGGCGACGAGGAGCTCATCCAGCGCGTCCGGGAGTCGAAGGAGGAGCTGTTCAACCTCCGGTTCCAGATGGCGACCGGCCAGTTGGAGAACAACCGCCGGTTGCGCGTGGTCCGCAGGGACATCGCCCGGATCTACACCATCATGCGCGAGCGCGAGCTCGGCCTGACGGTGTCCCCTGACGCGACCGAGGAGGGCGCGGCATGAGCAGCCAGACCGAGGAGACCGCTGCGGCGCGGCGGAACTACCGCAAGATCCGCGAGGGCTACGTCGTGTCCGACAAGATGGACAAGACCGTCGTGGTCTCGCTGGAGGACCGCAAGAAGCACGCGCTCTACGGCAAGGTCATGCGCCAGACCAAGCGGGTCAAGGTGCACGACGAGGCCAACACCGCGGGCGTCGGCGACCGGGTGGTCCTGATGGAGACCCGGCCGCTGTCGGCGACGAAGCACTGGCGGCTCGTCGAAATCGTGGAGAAGGCCAAGTAAGGCATCGTCGCGCGGGCCGCTCGCCCCGGCGGGCGGCCCGCGCGCGGTGATGACCGCGCACGTCAGGTCGGGAATTTGGCGTGCCAGAGTGTGCCCGGGCGCAGGGTGCGGGCACTTAGGGTCAGGAGTCAGAAGTGATCCAGCAGGAGTCGCGACTGCGTGTCGCCGACCACACTGGGGCCAAGGAGATCCTCACGATCCGCGTCCTCGGTGGTTCCAGTCGGCGGTATGCAGGCATCGGCGACGTCATCGTCGCCACCGTGAAATAAGCCATGCCCGGTGCCGGGATCAAGAAGGGCGATGTGGTCAAGGCCGTCATCGTCCGGCAGAAGAAGGAGAAGCGCCGTCCGGACGGCTCTTACATCCGCTTCGACGAGAACGCCGCGGTGCTGATCAAGACCGACGGCGGTCCGCGCGGCACCCGCATCTTCGGCCCCGTCGGCCGCGAGCTGCGCGACAAGAAGTACATGAAGATCATCTCGCTCGCGCCGGAGGTGCTGTGATGAAGATCAAGAAGGGCGACACGGTCGTCGTGATCTCCGGCAAGGACAAGGGTGCCCGGGGCAAGGTCATCGCGTCCTATCCGCAGCGCGAGCGGGTGCTGGTCGAGGGCGTGAACCGGATCAAGAAGCACACCAAGGTCTCCCGGACCGAGCGCGGTGCGCAGTCCGGCGGGATCGTCACGCAGGAGGCGCCCATCCACATCAGCAACGTGATGGTGGTCGACTCCGACGGCACCCCCACGCGCGTGGGCTACCGGTTCGATGAGGACGGCAAGAAGGTCCGCATCTCCCGGCGCAACGGGAAGGACATCTGATCATGACGACGACGGAGAAGATCGTCCCCCGGCTCAAGACCCGGTACCGCGACGAGATCCGCTCGGCGCTGCAGGAGGAGTTCCAGTACTCCAACCCGATGCTGGTGCCTGGCGTGGTCAAGGTCGTCGTGAACATGGGTGTCGGCGACGCCGCGCGGGACAGCAAGCTGATCGAAGGCGCCGTGCGCGACCTGACGACCATCACCGGCCAGCGTCCCGAGGTGCGCCGGGCCCGCAAGTCCATCGCGCAGTTCAAGCTGCGCGAGGGGATGCCGATCGGCGCGCGCGTCACGCTGCGCGGCGACCGGATGTGGGAGTTCCTCGACCGCCTGGTCACGATCTCGCTGCCGCGGATCCGCGACTTCCGGGGCCTGTCCCCGAAGCAGTTCGACGGGCACGGCAACTACACCTTCGGGCTCAACGAGCAGTCGATGTTCCACGAGATCGACCCGGACTCGATCGACCGCCCGCGCGGGATGGACATCACCGTGGTGACCACGGCCGCCACCAATGAGGAAGGCCGGGTGCTGCTGCGCCAGCTGGGCTTCCCGTTCAAGGAGCAGTGATGTCGGGCATCGCTGGGCGTCGAAACAAGGAGAACTGAGCCGATGGCCAAGAAGGCGCTGATCAACAAGGCCGCGCGCAAGCCGAAGTTCAAGGTGCGGGGCTACACCCGCTGCCAGCGGTGCGGCCGTCCGCGGTCGGTCTTCCGCAAGTTCGGCCTCTGCCGGGTGTGCTTCCGCGACATGGCGCACGCCGGCGAGCTGCCGGGCGTGAGCAAGGCTTCCTGGTGACCGCCCGCCCACCGGGCTGCGACAGGCAATCGGTACGCTCGGTGGGCATCACCAGGGCTTTTACCCGCTTCGGCGGGCGGGCGCTGCCGGGTTCGACGACCCGCGCGCGCCGATGACGTGGCCTGCCCGCGGGCAGGCGTGATCCGACTTCGCCCAGGCCAGGATCCAGACCCCCGTGCGCGGGTGCGTCCGGCTCCGTCGGAACCAGGTGAGAAAGGTGGACCAGGTCACCATGACGATGACCGACCCCATCGCAGACATGCTGACCCGTCTGCGGAATGGAAGCTCGGCATACCACGACGAGATCGTGATGCCGCACTCGAAGCTCAAGGCGAACATCGCCGAGATCCTCAAGCGCGAGGGCTACGTCTCGGGTTCCCGCGAGGAGCAGGGCGAGAAGGGCAAGAACCTCGTCGTCGAGCTCAAGTACGGGCCGAACCGCGAGAAGAGCATCGCCGGCCTGCGGCGGGTCTCCAAGCCCGGCCTGCGGGTCTACGCGAAGTCCACGAACCTGCCGAAGGTCCTCGGCGGGCTGGGCATCGCGATCATTTCCACGTCGGGCGGTCTGGTGACCGACCGGCAGGCCATCAAGCAGGGCGTGGGCGGGGAAGTCCTCGCCTACGTGTGGTGAGGGAGGAGGAGCATGTCGCGTATCGGGAAACTTCCGGTCACCGTGCCCTCCGGTGTCGAGGTCACCATCGACGGGCAGGCGGTGACGGTCCAGGGGCCGAAGGGCACCCTGTCGCAGCAGATCGCCGAGCCGATCACCGTCGCGCAGGACGACGACGGGTCGGTCCTGGTCAACCGGCCGGACGACGAGCGGGAGAACCGCTCGCTGCACGGCCTGTCGCGCAGCCTGGTCAACAACATGGTGCTGGGCGTCAGCCAGGGCTTCCAGAAGGACCTGGAGATCCACGGCGTGGTTACCGGGTGCAGCTCAAGGGCGCGAACCTGGAGTTCGCGCTGGGCTACAGCCACCCCATCGTGATCGAGCCGCCGCAGGGCATCGAGTTCGCCATCGACGGTCCCTCGAAGCTGACGGTCAAGGGCATCGACAAGCAGTTGGTGGGCGAGGTCGCCGCCAGGATCCGCAAGCTGCGCCGTCCGGACCCGTACAAGGGCAAGGGTGTGCGCTACGCGGGCGAAGCCATCCGCCGCAAGGTCGGGAAGACGGGTAAGTGACCATGAGCGAGACAACTACTGCTACGAAGCGCAAGCCCGTGGGTCAGAGCATCTCGACCGTGCGTCGGAACGCCCGGGACAAGCGCCACTTCCGGCTGCGCAAGAAGATCAGCGGCACGCCCGCGCGCCCGCGCCTGGCCGTGACCCGCTCCACGCGGCACATCGTCGCGCAGGTCATCGACGACGTCGCCGGCCACACGCTGGCTTCGGCTTCCACCAAGGAAGCCGGCCTGCAGGGCATCGAGGGCGACAAGAAGGCCAAGGCGACCAAGGTCGGCGAGCTCGTCGCGGCCCGGGCCAAGGACGCCGGTGTCGAGAAGGTCGTGTTCGACCGGGGCGGCAACGCCTACCACGGCCGGGTGGCCGCGCTGGCGGACGCCGCTCGCGACGGCGGGCTGGAGTTCTGACATGCGTACGACTGAAATGACGACGATCGAAAGGGACGCCTGATGCCTGGACGCACTCGGCGTGACGGCGGTTCGGAGTCCGGCGGCAAAGACCGCAAGGACCGCCGCGACGGTGGCCGTGGCGGGGCGGCCCAAGACAAGAGCATGCAGTTCGAGCGCGTCGTGACGATCAACCGCGTCGCGAAGGTCGTCAAGGGCGGCCGGCGGTTCAGCTTCACCGCGCTCGTGGTCGTCGGCGACACCGACGGAATGGTCGGTGTCGGCTACGGCAAGGCCAAGGAGGTGCCCGCGGCGATCGCCAAGGGCGTCGAGGAGGCGAAGAAGAACTTCTTCCGCGTCCCGCGCCTGGGCGGCACCATCACCCACCCCGTGCAGGGTGAGGACGCCGCAGGCGTGGTCATGCTGCGGCCTGCCAGCGCCGGTACCGGTGTCATCGCCGGTGGCCCGGTGCGCGCGGTGCTGGAAGGCGCAGGCGTGCACGACGTGCTGAGCAAGTCGCTGGGCAGCGACAACCCGATCAACATCGTGCACGCCACGGTGGCGGCGCTGAAGGCCCTGCAGCGTCCGGAGGAGGTCGCGGCCCGCCGCGGCCTGCCGCTGGAAGACGTGGCCCCGGCGTCCGTGCTGCGGGCGCGCGCCGGTCAGGGGGTGTGATCCGATGTCGCAGCTGAAGATCACCCAGGTTCGCGGTCTGGTCGGCACCAGGCGCAACCAGCGCGAGAGCATGCGCTCCCTCGGCCTGCGCAAGATCCGGCAGTCCGTGGTGCGCCCGGACGACCCGAACACGCGTGGTCTGGTCAAGGCCGTGCACCACTTGGTCACGGTTGAGGAGGTCGACTGAGCATGGTCATCAAGATTCACGATCTGCGGCCTGCTCCGGGCTCGAACCGGGACCGCATCCGGGTCGGTCGCGGTGAGGGCTCGAAGGGCAAGACCGCCGGTCGCGGCACCAAGGGCACCAAGGCCCGGAAGAACGTCTCCCCGCGCTTCGAGGGCGGGCAGATGCCGCTGCAGATGCGGCTGCCGAAGCTGCGCGGTTTCAAGAACCGCAACCGCGTGGAGTACCAAGGCGTCAACATCGGCCGGATCGCCGCGGCCTTCCCGAACGGGGGCACCGTCGGCATCGACGAGCTGATCTCCGCTGGGCTGGCCAACAAGGGCGAGCTGGTGAAGGTGCTGGGCGGCGGCGAGCTGGAGGGCGTCAAGGTGGATGTCACCGCGCACGCCTTCACCGGCAGCGCCCAGGAGAAGATCACCGCCGTGGGCGGTTCGGCGACGAAGCTGGAGCGCTGAGCTCCGGAACGCATCGCCTCGCAAGGGCCGGTCGACCTTCGGGTCGGCCGGCCTTTTCGCGTTTTCAGCGGTATTGCGCCGATGCGCCGGTGGTGCGCGTGAGCGCTGGTCAGCGGTGCCGTGCGGGGCGCTCGGACCGGTCCGGAGCAGCCCGGCTCCGCCGCACAGTGGTGCGGAAATTGCTGACCGTGCCTTCCGAACGATGCATGCGAGCGCTCCCATCGGTCGGTACATGGCGTTTCGCGACCCGCTTAGGTTGACCGTGCCGGTGCGCGGCGACATCGGCGCGGATCGACCGTGAGGAGCGGGTATGCGGCATCGGAAACTACGAGCGGGGCTGTCGGTGGTGGCGCTGTCCCTGCTGGCAGGCACACCCGCCGTGGCGGGTGCGCAGGGCGGCGACGCGGGCGAGACCGCGCGGCACTGCAACTTCGATGCGAGGACCGGGCAGCAGCGCTGCTTCGGCAGCGTGCAGGAGGCCACCGCCGACGTCCGGGCCCGATCGGGCGTGCGCGCAGGCGAGATCACCCAGGCGACGTTGTTCGACGAGAAGGACTTCGGCGGCGCCAGCTTCACCGTCTACGGCGACGGGCTGTGCGAGAAGAACGACCAGGTCGACTACCAGATCAACCTGCCGGAGGACTGGCAGAACCGGGTGTCCTCGGTGCAGCCGTGGGGCGACTGCTGGATCTGGCTGTACCCGGAACCGGATCTCGGCGGTGATCGGGACGGTCCGTTCAAGGAGAACACCGGCGACGTCGGCGAGCTGATGAACGACCGCACCCGGTCGGTCGGGCTCAGCTGAGCCGCCCGCGAACCCAGCCGGTCGCGGGCGCCGCGCCCGGCGGACCCAGATCGAGGAGCCCCCATGTCCAATCGACGCTCGTGCGCGGTCCTGGCCTCAGCGTGCTCGCTGGCCGCGGTCGCGTTCGCGAGTCCGGCGGCGGCTGCTGAGGAGCCGACCACCCGTGAGCTGCTGGAGAAGTGCGACAACGGCACCGACAGCTGCGTGTTCCACCCCGAAGGCGAACCGGAGTACTACACCGACGAGGCCAAAACCGTCGGCGACCCCGTCTACAACTGCACCGACGGTCTGCAGCGCTCGGCCGTCGAGTGGTCCGACACCACCTCGCAGAGCAACAGCGTCGGCCTGTCGATGACCACCGAGGCCGGTTTCGGCAAGGCGTTCGCGGTCTCCTACGAGCAGACCTACGAGCACACCTGGGAGGAATCGCACACCGAATCCCAGACCACGAACGTCGACACCCGGCCCGCCGAGGTCGGGTGGGTCGAGCGCGCCCCGCAGATGCAGAAGGTCAAGGGCACTTACGAGCTGCATTTCGAGGACAAGTTCTACGACCACTACATCTGGTACGTGCCGATGGAGGTCACCGGCCCTGCCGAGGACTCCTCGCAGGCGGTCAGCCAGCACGTCCGGCCGATGACGGATGAGGAGCAGGGCCAGTGCCCGTGATCACGACGCGCTCGTGGGCAGGAAGGAAGATCTTCTGATGATCCGCCGCACCATCACCGCCGCGGGCGTGACCGCCTTGGCGGGACTGCTGATCGCGCCACCGGCCTCCGCGGCGGATGAGCCGACCGCGCGGGAACTGCTGGAGAAGTGCGACAACGGCACCGACAGCTGCGTGTTCCACCCCGAGGGCGAACCGGAGTACTTCCAGAACAACTCCGAGCAGGTGGGCAGCCCGACGTTCAACTGCACCGACCGCAAGCAGCGCATGACGGTTTCGTGGTCGGACACCACCAGCGAGAGCAACAGCCTCGGGCTGTCGATGGAGACCTCGTTCGGCGAGGTGTTCAAGGTGAGCTTCAAGACCACCTACGGGCACGAGTGGAAGCAGTCGCACACCGAGACCCAGACGACGAACATCGACGTCAACGGCGGCGACGTCGGGCGGGTCTACCACGGTCCGCAGATGCAGAAGGTCAAGGGAACCTACGAGCTGCACTTCGAGGACAAGTTCTACGACCACTACATCTGGTACGTGCCGATGGAGGTCACCGGCCCGGCCGACGAGCAGACGAGCACGGTCACCCAGGACACCAGCCCGATGACCGACGAGGAGCGCCAGGCCAACTGCGGCTGACCCTCGGTGAAGCGGTTCGACAGGGCCGTCCGGCACCGCGCCGGGCGGCCCCTCGAGTTACCACTGGTCGTGCCCGGCAGGGCGCGAACGCGGGCAGGCTTGACGCCGGGTGCGGCGAATCACCGCCGACCGACGGAGCGTGTCCGGCGACCTGCTAGGGTCGCCCAGGCAGCACCGTGCCGGGCACGGTGCTGCGGATTTTCCAGCCGTGCCGGCCCCCGCTACGAGGTTCTGGGAAGCCGGCCACCGTCCCGGCCGGTACCACCCGGCTCGCGCAACAGGAGGTTCGCGTGCTCGGCGCCTTCCGCTCGGCTCTGGCGACGCCGGACCTGCGCCGCAAGATCCTGTTCACCCTGGGCATGGTCGTGCTCTACCGGCTCGGCGCCACGATTCCCTCTCCCGGGGTTTCGTACCCGAACGTCCAGACGTGCTACCAGGAGTTGCAGGGCAGTCAAAGCGTTTTCTCGCTGCTGAACCTCTTCAGCGGCGGCGCGCTCCTGCAGTTGTCGGTGTTGTCGCTGGGCATCATGCCCTACATCACCGCGAGCATCATCGTGCAGCTGCTGCAGGTGGTCATCCCGCGCTTCGAGCAGCTGAAGAAGGAAGGCCAGTCCGGCCAGGCGAAGCTGACGCAGTACACCCGATACCTCGCGATCGCGCTGGCGGTGCTGCAGGGCACGGGCATCGTCGCGCTCGCCGAGCGGGGCCAGCTGTTCCCGAACTGCAGCGCGGACGTCATCCCGGACAGCTCGGTGCTGAACCTGATCTCCATCGTGGTCGTGATGACCGCGGGTGCGGCGCTGCTGATGTGGATGGGTGAGCTGATCACCGAGCGCGGCATCGGCAACGGCATGTCGCTGCTGATCTTCACCTCGATCGCGGCGCGGATCCCCGCCGAGGGCGGCAAGATCCTGCAGACGCACGGCGGTCTGGTGTTCGGCGTCGTGTGCGCCTTCGCCGTGGTGATCATTGGCACGGTCGTGTTCATCGAGCAGGCGCAGCGCCGGATCCCGGTGCAGTACGCCAAGCGCATGATCGGCCGCCGGATGTACGGCGGGACCTCGACCTACCTGCCGCTGAAGGTGAACCAGGCCGGTGTCATCCCGGTGATCTTCGGTTCCTCGCTGCTGTACCTGCCGCAGCTGCTCGGGCAGCTGGCGGGCAACCAGAACTCCTGGTGGGCCCAGTTCATCCAGACCTACATCGTCGATCCGTCCAGCTGGGTGCACATCCTGCTGTACATGGCGATGATCATCTTCTTCGCCTACTTCTACGTCTCGATCACGTTCAACCCGGAGGAACGTGCCGACGAGATGAAGAAGTTCGGCGGCTTCATCCCGGGCATCCGCCCGGGCAGGCCCACTGCCGAGTACCTGAGCTTCGTGCTCTCCAGGATCACGCTGCCCGGTTCGCTGTACCTGGGCATCATCGCGATCCTGCCGAACTTCTTCCTGGGGCTGACCGGCCAGGGCGGGAACCAGAACTTCCCGTTCGGCGGCACCGCAGTGCTGATCATGGTCAACGTGGGCTTGGACACGGTGAAGCAGATCGAGAGCCAGCTCACGCAGCGCAATTACGAGGGATTCCTCCGGTAAACTCGCTCGACACGAGCACCGGGCGACGCTTCCGGTTCCGCATCGCGAAATAGAAAAGCCGTTTCGCGGAACCCGTGCGTTAGGGTGTTCGTTCGTGGCGGTGCGCGGCTCGGCCGCCGCCCGGAGCTTCCGGGACGTCGAGCCGATCCGCACCGGTCCCCGCGCCGGGCAACGGGCACGGCGATCAGCATCCGCGTTCGGCGTGAAATGCGGAGCGCTCGACGAAGGTGGCGGCAGACCACCGGACTGATTCGGAGGCAGACCCTTGGTGCGATTGGTTCTCGTCGGCCCGCCGGGTGCGGGCAAGGGCACCCAAGCGGCCGTGCTGGGCGAACAGCTCGCCGTACCGCACATTTCCACCGGCGACCTGTTCCGGGCGAACATCGGCAACTCCACGCCGCTCGGGCAGAAGGCCAAGTCCTACATGGACGCCGGTGAGCTGGTACCCGACGAGGTCACCAACGAGATGGTGCGCGAACGGCTGGCCGAACCGGACGCGCAGCAGGGCTTCCTGCTCGACGGGTTCCCGCGCACCACGCCGCAGGCCGACGTGCTCGGCGACATCCTCGGCGAGAACGGCATGGAACTGACCGCGGTGCTGCAGTTCGACGTGCCGGAGGAGGAACTGGTCAAGCGGATGCTCGAGCGCGGCCGCTCGGACGACACCGAGGACGTGATCCGGCGCAGGTTCGCGGTCTACGAGTCGGAGACGGCGCCGCTGCTGGAGTACTACCGGGACAAGGTCATCACGGTCGACGCCGTCGGTTCGGTCGAGGAGATCACCGAGCGCGCGCTGCAGGCGCTGGGCAAGCAGCGGGCCTGAGACAGCTCACCAGCAACCAGGAACGGACGGGATCGCGGGTGTTTCGGCGAGGCAAGGGCATCGAGCTCAAGTCGGCGGGGGAGATCGAGGCGATGCGCGCGGCCGGGTTGGTCGTGGCCCGCGCGCTGGCCGCCGTTTCCGCGGCGGCGAAGCCGGGCGTGAGCACCGGCGAGCTCGACGAGATCGCCGAGCAGACGATCCGGGACGCCCGCGCCGTCCCGTCCTTCCAGGGCTACCACGGGTTCCCGGCGTCGATCTGCACCTCGCTGAACGAGAAGGTGGTGCACGGCATCCCGTCGAAGTCGGAGGTGCTGGCCGAAGGCGACCTGCTGTCGGTGGACTGCGGGGCGATCCTGGAGGGCTGGCACGGCGACTCGGCGGTCAGCATCGGCGTCGGCGAGCTCAGCTCGCGGGACCGGGCGCTGTCCGAGGCGACCCGCAAGGCGATGTGGGCGGGGTTGCAGCGCGCCGAGCCGGGCAAGCACCTGTCCGACATCTCCTACGCGGTGCAGACCGCGGCGCAGACCTCGTCGGCGGTGGACGGCGTCGACTACGGGATCATCGCCGAGTACGGCGGGCACGGGATCGGCACCGAGATGCACATGGAGCCGTTCCTTCCGAACCTCGGCAAGCCCGGCCGCGGCCCGAAGCTGCGGGTCGGGATGGCGCTGGCGGTGGAGCCGATGCTCACGCTGGGTTCGGCGGTGACCCGCGAGCTGGACGACGAGTGGACCGTGGTGACCTTCGACGGTTCGCGCGCTTCGCACTGGGAGCACACCGTCGCGATCACCGAGAACGGCCCTTGGGTGCTCACCGAGGCCGAGGACGCCGACGCCCGCTGATGGCCGCCGGGCCGCCGCTCAGTTGATCGGGCGGCGGCAGGCGTAGACCCGGGCGGGCGGGACGTTGCGCCACACCGCGCTGCGCGGCAGCACTTCTTCGAAGGTCTCTTCCAGGATCCGCGTGAAGGCGATCGTGTTCGCCCGCCACAGCGTCGTCAGGTACGTGACCGTGGTGAACACGCCTTGCGGGGTGAGGATCTTCGCGACCTCGCCGAGCAGGGCGCGTTGCTGCTCGGCGGGAAGCAGCGTCCACGGGATGCTGCTGATCACCGCGTCCACCTGGTCGCGGCCGGTGGCGGCGAGCAGCTCGGTGAGGTGCCGCGCGTCGCCCTCGATGACCTCCAGCCACGGTTTGGCGCTTCGCAGGTAGCGCACCAGTTCCGGGTCGATCTCCACCGCGAAGTGATCGGCGGCGGCGGGCAGCCGCTCGTGCAGCGCGTTGCTCAGCGCACCGGTACCGGGCCCCAGCTCCAGCACTCTCGGCGCGCCGCTGGCGGGCACGACCAGCGCCACGGCCTTCGCGACGTGCTCGGAGGTGGGCAGCACGGCGCCCACGGTGCTGGGCTGCCGCAAGGCGCGCGTGACGAACGTGCGGTACTCGCGCAGCTTGGCCTGGTTGCTCACGGGCGGCTTCTCCTGGCTCGGTCGGGCTGGGCTGTCCTGCCCGCACGGTAGTGGGCCGTACGGGTGCGGCCGGTGCGCGGTCCGCAGGCGTACGGCGGGAGCCCGCTCAGCGCAGCGGCCGGCGGCAGATGTAGTGCAGGATCGGGGGGAAGTTGCGCCAGGTGGTGTGCGTGAGGACCTCGTCGAAGGTGTCGGCCAGGCGAGTGCGGAAGCGCCGACCCCCCGAGTTGTGCTCGGCCGGCACGTAGGTGAGCGCGGTGAACGCGCCGTGCGGCGCCAGCGCCTCGGCGGCTTGGCGCAGGATCCGGTCCTGCTCGGTGTCTTCCAGCAGCGACCACGGAATGCTGGTGATCACCGCGTCCACCTGCTCGATGCCCCGCTGCGCCAGCAGTTCGACGAGTTCGCCCGCGTCGCCGTGCACCAGCTCCATCCACGGCGCGTGCACCCGCAGGTGTTCGACCATGCTGGCGACGACCTCGATGCCGATGTGCCGCGCTTCGGCGGGCAGCCGCTGCCGGATGCCGCTGCTGAGCGAGCCGGTGCCCGGACCCAGC
>NZ_JAFRFW010000548.1:0-15110 GCF_017434145.1 Saccharopolyspora sp.
CGACGAAGCGCCGCGCACCGTGCCGGTGCCGCTCGCCCCGGCGCCGGACGGGCGGCCGAACGGGTTCCTCGGGGTCGCGGCCAGCGGGCAGCCGGACGTGCCGTTCCGCATCGACATCAGCCTCGCCGACGTCGGCGGGCCCTCGGCCGGACTGATGTTCTCGCTGGCCATCGTGGACAAGCTGACGCCGGGCGAGCTAAACGGCGGGAAGTTCATGGCGGGCACCGGCGAGATCACCGACACCGGCCAGGTCGGACCGATCGGCGGCATCCCGTTCAAGATGACGATGGCCCGGGAGGCCGGCGCGACGATCTTCATGGTGCCCGCGGGCAACTGCGCGGAGGCGAAGTCGCAGGCTCCGGACGGACTGCAGCTGGTTCGGGCGGGCACTCTCGACGAGGCCACCAAGGCACTCGACACCATCCGCGCAGGCGGCGTACCCCCGAGCTGCTGACCACCGTTCACCAGGAGTGAACGGACCGCTCGCCCAATCTATTAGGACCAGCGGTCCGCTCACTCGGCACGTCGATGCGCTGATCAAGTGAGCCGCGGGCGTGTCGGCTCGATCTCGAGCCGCGGGGGCAAGCCGGATCGTTCGGAGTGAACGGAACTTTCGCCGAATCTACTCGGACGAACGGTCCGCTCACTCCGCATGCGTTCGCGGTGATCGGGCGAAGCACCGGCGCGTCGGCGGAAGGTCAGGCGGCGAAGGTTTCATGCAGCGCCCGGAGGAGGTTCGGGGCCAGCGACGGATCCTGGATCAGCTCGCCTTCCTCGGCCACGCGCAGCCGCAGCACGCAGGTCTCACCGCCGTCCCGTAGCACCGCCGCGACCAGCCGCGCCTCCTGCCGGTCCGGATGTTCGGCCGCCGTCTCGCGCGCCTGCTCGTCGTCGGAGGGCAGTTCCGCCTCGGCTTCCGGCGGCAGCACCACGATCTCCTGCACCAGCGCGCACCCGGCGACCTGCTCGGGCCAGGCGACCCGGGACAGCGCGTCGCCGAGGTCCTCGGCGGGCAGCGAGTCCTGCGCGATCGGCGTCAGCGGGGCTTCCGGATCCAGTTCCTCGGCCAGGTTCGGCTCGTTGGCCAGCAGCTGGGCGGTCGGCACCAGCGCGAAGATCTGCGCGGGCTGATCCCAGCCCGCGGCGGCCACGAACTCCTCGATCTCGCGGGCGGAACCGGGCAGGGCGGCGGCGAGCTCCTCGCCGGAAGCGGCTGACATGCCGGTCATCGTCGCAGCCGGACCGCAGGCGCGGCGCAGCCGCCGTGACCTGCGGGCGAGATGCCGGATTCGCCGGAATCCGAGTGCGCTCCGGGAAACCCCCGGCGACGTCGTAGAGTTGAACATCATGCGGGGTCCGTGCACCCCGCCGGCCCGTCGATCGTCGCCTGGAGTGTGCGCTGTGGCCATGCGGCCCCCGGTTGGAATGCCGAAACTGTCCCGGCGCAGCCGGATCCTGCTGATCATCGGCGGGATCGTGCTGGTGGCGCTGCTGATCTGGTCCAGCCTGGTCGGTGCCTACGTCGACTGGCTCTGGTTCAGCGAAGTCGGCTACCGCGGCGTGTTCACCACCCAGGTGCTCACCCGCGTCGCGCTCGGCGCGGCCGCCGCGGTCTTCCTCGGTGCGGTGCTGCTGCTGAACCTCTGGATCGCCTACCGCACCCGCCCGGTGTTCGTCCCGGTCAGCGGCCCGGAAGATCCGCTCGCCCGGTACCGCACGGTGATCAGCGCGCGGCCGAAGCTGTTCGCCATCGGCATCCCGGTCGCGGTGGCCGTGCTCGGCGGGCTCGCGGCGCAGGCCGACTGGCAGACCGTGCAGCTGTTCCTGCACAGCGTCCCGTTCGGCAAGACCGATCCGCAGTTCGGCCACGACATCAGCTTCTACACCTTCGAGCTGCCGTTCTACCGGTGGCTGCTGTCGTGGAGCTTCGTCGCCGTCACCGTCGCGTTCCTCGGCGCGCTGGTCACGCACTACATCTTCGGCGGCGTCCGGCTGGCGGGACGTGCCGGGCAGCTCGCCGCGCCCACCCGCGTGCAGCTGGCCGTGCTCGCCGGGATCTTCGTGCTGCTCAAGGCCGTCGACTACTTCTTCGACCGCTACGACCTGCTGCTGTCCCAGCGCAACTCGCTGTTCACCGGTGCCACCTACACCGACCTGAACGCGCTGATGCCCGCCAAGCTGATCCTGCTGTGCATCGCGGTGTTCTGCGCCTGCGCCTTCTTCGCCGCGGTGTTCCTGCGCGACCTGCGGATCCCGGCGCTGGCCACGGTGCTGCTGGTGCTCTCCAGCGTGCTGGTCGGCGCGGTCGGGCCCGCGCTGCTCGAGCAGTTCTCCGTGAAACCGAACGCCAACCAGCGCGAAGCCGAGTCGATCAAGCGCAACATCGACGCCACCCGCAACGCCTTCAAGATCGGCCCGGAAAACGTCGACGTCAAGGACTACCCGGGGGTGACGAACCTGCAGCCGCAGCAGGTCGCCGACGACCCCGGCACCATCCCGAACATCCGGCTGCTGGACCCGAGCGTGCTGTCCGACACGTTCACCCAGCTCACCCAGCAGTACAACTTCTACGGATTCCCGGACAAGCTGGACGTGGACCGCTACCGCGGCCCGGACGGGCAGCTGCAGGACTACCTGGTCGCGCTGCGTGAGATCAACACCAACGGGCTGGCCGCCAACCAGCAGTCCTGGATCAACCAGCACATGGTCTACACGCACGGCAACGGGTTCGTCAGCGCGCCGGCCGACCGCGTCGACTCGACCTACCAGGAAGGCCGCACCCAGGGCGGCTACCCGGTGTTCTCGGTCAGCGACGTGGCCAACGGCGGCCGCGGCGAGATCCCCGTGGACCAGCCGCGCAGCTACTTCGGCGAACTCGCGTCGACCTACGCCATCGTCGGCGGCGACCCGGGCGACGCGCCGCGGGAGTACGACACCGACCGCAGCGCCTACACCTACCAGGGCAAGGGCGGCGTGCCGCTGGGGAACTGGTTCAACCGGCTGATCTTCGCCGCGCACTACACCGAGCGGAACATCCTGTTCAACCAGGCCATCGGAGACAACTCGAAGATCATCTACGAGCGGAACCCGCGCGACCGGGTGCAGAAGGCCGCGCCCTGGCTGAAGGTCGACGGCGACCCTTACCCGGCAGTGGTCAACGGCCGGATCAAGTGGATCGTCGACGGCTACACCACGCTGAACAACTACCCGTACTCCGAACTCACCGAACTCGGCGAAGCCACCAACGACACGCTGCCCGGGGTGCAGCGCCAGCCGAACCAGCAGATCAACTACATCCGCAACTCGGTGAAGGCGACCGTCGACGCCTACGACGGCAGCGTCGACCTGTACTCCGTCGACGACCAGGACCCGGTGCTCAAGGCCTGGCAAGGCGTGTTCCCCGGAACCGTCAAACCCTCCAGCGAGATCAGCCCCGAACTGCGCAGGCACTTCCGCTACCCCGAAGACCTGTTCAAGGTCCAGCGCAGCCTGCTGACCGAATACCACGTGGACAACCCGGCGGACTTCTACTCCACCCAGACCTTCTGGGAAGTCCCGCCGGACCCCACCAGCAACGGGCAAGGTGGCTCCGCCGCACAAGGCAACCAGCAGCCGCCGTACTACGTCGTCGCCCAAGTCCCCGGCCAAGACCGGCCGAAGTTCCAGCTCACCAGCGCGCTCACCGCGCTGCGCAGGCAGAACATGGCCGCCTGGGTCTCGGCCTCCTCCGACCCGCGCGACTACGGCAAGCTCACCGTGCTGCGACTGCCCACCAACACCCAGACCGCCGGGCCGAACCAGGTCCAGAACCAGATGGAATCCACCCCGGAGGTCACCGAGAACCGCACCCTGTTCAACAACCCCAACGTCCGCCCCATCTTCGGGAACCTGCTCACGCTGCCCGTCGCCGGTGGGCTGCTCTACGTCGAGCCGATCTACATCCAGCGCAACGAGCAGGACTCCTACCCGCAGCTCGCGCGGGTGCTCGTCTCGTTCGGCGGCGACGTCGGCTTCGCCGAAACCCTGCCGAAGGCACTGGAACAGATCTTCGGCGCAGGCGCGGGCGACGCCACCGGCCCCGGACAGGAGCAGCAACGACCGCCCGAGCAGCAGCAACCGCCCGGGCAGCCCGGGCAACAAGCAACACCCGAGCTGCAGCAGGCCGTCTCGGACATCCGCGGCGCGCTCGAACAGGTCCGCTCCGCGCAGCAGTCCGGCAACCTCGGCGACCTCGGCACCTCGTTCCAGCAGCTCAACCAAGCCATCGCCCGGTTCGAGCAACTCCAGGGCAACGGCGGCTGAGGCCAGGGGGTGGGTCGCCGCGCGACGCGACCCACCCCCCGGTTCTTCACCCGACGACCCGTCGCGTAAGCTGATGGCACAACGAAAGACGGCGCGGGGTGGAGCAGTTCGGTAGCTCGCTGGGCTCATAACCCAGAGGTCGCAGGTTCGAATCCTGTCCCCGCTACGAGCAGTGTGTTTGAGGCCCCCGCCTGTTGGCGGGGGCCTCTTCCCGTTTGGGGCGGTGTTTGTACGGGGGCCGAGCCCCCGTAGGCCCCCACGGTGCGGTGGTTGCGGCGCGTTGGCTCCTTGCGTTTCGAGTCCAAGGGCCTGGGGAGCGACCAGCAATGTGCGGGGCGGTCGAGTCGCAGTCGTGGTCGCTTCGACTAGGTGTGTCTTGTGTGGGCCTGCGGGGCTCGCTTCGCATCGCGGTGTGAGGTGGGGTGCTGCGGGCTCATCGGTAAGTCGATGGGTCTCGCGTGGGGCGCGGGTTGTGGATTCGGGCATGTGGGGGTGTGTTCTGGGGTATGGGGGTTGGAAGGGAGCGGTGCTTGTGGCGTAAGAGGACGGTGCGAGTGCGAGGAAAGTGTTGGGAGTCAAGGAGATCGGGTGGAGCGCGCCCAGATCTTGGCGCACGCGGGGGAACACAGGCGATCCGCAGGCGCCACACCCGGCAGCGGGCGCATCGGGCGGGTGCACACCGCGCACACGTGACGCCTGGAGCGAAATTTTTTGCGCACACAACTGAAAAATCCGAGCAGTCCGCCGCCGCGCCACATCCTCGACCTCCGTCCGAACACGACCGCCGGAACGACGATCAGTCGGCACAGCATGTCGAGTAACGCGCAGTGACCGTCCTATTTGGCGCTCAACCGCACCGTTTCGTGCAGGTAGACCGCACGATCAGGTAGCGACGGAGGCCGCTGCGGACTCTTCGCACAGGCTCCGGAACGAGCAGGCGGGCGCCCCGTTCGCCTTTCTGGCAGAGCGATGTGCCCTGGAGCACGCCAGGACGGAGGCATCCGCTCACGCACCGCAGACGGCCGCTGGTCCACCCGGAGCAGTCCGCTGCAACCACAGTGGACAGAACGGCCGACCATTGTGGACAGCCTAGGAGGGCCGTGGCACCGTGGGACTCGTGACTGAGCTGAACGCGACATCCGCCGCCCTGCTGGGGCTGCTGCACGACGGCCCGAAGACCGGGGGGCAGCTCGTCGCTGCCGCCACCGAACGCTTCGGTGGTTTCTTCAGCGTGACCCGCAGCCAGGTGTACCGGGAACTGCCCGCGCTGACCGAGTCCGGACTGCTGCGGCTCGGCAAGCAAGGCCCCCGCTCCAGCCAGCAGTACGCGATCACCGCCGCGGGCAAGCGCGCCTTCAAATCCTGGCTGAACACCGAACCCGGGCCGGACAACGTCCGCAGCCCGCTCATCCTGCGCCTGGTGCACGCCGGGCAGTTGACGGCCAAGCAGCGCACCGCCCTCGTCGAATCCGCCCGCGCGCAGTACACCGCGAAGCTGGACGAGGCGAAGAACGCCGCCAAGGCCGCCGACGACCCGTACGAGAAGGCGGCGGCCGACTTCACCGTCGCGCACAACCGAGCCATCATCAAACTGCTCGACGCCATTCCGGAATGAGCCGCAGCCCCGGCCCGCGGTGGGCCGGGGAATCGTTTCCGGTGCCGCGGGGCCCGTCCTCGTGGGCCGGAGCCCGCTGGTGAAGTACCCTTGAACACCGTGAATCCCGACGTCGCCGCAGACCTCAAGGAACTGTCCACCACGCTCGAAGGCATCGAGAGCGTCATGGACCTGGACGCAGTGCGCGCGCAGATCGCCGAACTGGAGGCCGAGGCCGCCAAGCCGGACCTGTGGGACGACGTCGAGCACGCGCAGCAGGTCAGCAGCCAGCTGGTGCACCGGCAGAACGAGCTGCGCAAGGTGACCGACCTGCGCCAGCGGGTGGAAGACCTGGAGGTGCTCTACCAGCTCGGTGAGGACGAGGGCGACCAGGCCAGCGTCGCCGAAGCCGACGAGGAGCGGAACCGGCTCAAGAAGGAACTCGATGCCCTCGAGGTCCGCACCCTGCTGTCCGGCGAGTACGACGAACGCTCCGCGATGGTCACGGTCCGCGCCGAAGCAGGCGGCATCGACGCGGCGGACTTCGCCGAGATGCTGATGCGGATGTACGTGCGCTGGGCCGAGCGGCACGACTACCCGGTCGAGGTCTACGACACCTCCTACGCCGAAGAAGCCGGCGTCAAATCCGCGACCTTCCGCGTCAACGCCCCTTACGCCTACGGCACGCTGTCGGTGGAGCAGGGCACCCACCGGCTGGTGCGGATCTCCCCGTTCGACAACCAGGGCCGCCGCCAGACCTCGTTCGCCGGGGTCGAAGTGCTGCCGGTGGTGGAGGAGACCGACCACGTCGAAGTTTCGGAGAAGGACATCCGGGTCGACGTCTACCGCTCCTCCGGCCCCGGCGGGCAGAGCGTGAACACCACCGACTCGGCCGTGCGGATCACCCACCAGCCGACCGGCATCGTGGTCTCCTGCCAGAACGAGAAGTCGCAGCTGCAGAACAAGGCCGCCGCGCTGCGGGTGCTGCAGTCCAAGCTGCTGGCCCGCAAGCGGGAGGAGGAGCGCGCCGAGCTCAACGCGCTCAAGGACAGCGGGTCGAGCTGGGGCAACCAGATGCGCTCCTACGTGCTGCACCCGTACCAGATGGTCAAGGACCTGCGCACCGAGCACGAGGTCGGCAACCCGGAGGCGGTGCTGGAAGGCCAGATCGACGGGTTCCTGGAAGCGGGCATCCGCTGGCGCCGCCAGCAGGAAGCCGCGGCCTGACCGACGCCGCCGGGCCGAGCGGCCCGCCGCCCTTGCGGGTGAACCGAGCCGATCGCCCACCGGGTCGATGATCAAGCGCTGACCTGCGGTGGGAACCCCGATCTCGGGGTGCTCGCGGACTGGCCCGGGTGAGCCGTAATCCCCCGAACGGTCGCAGGTAAACTCACCGCCCGTGATCCGGCTTGAGCACGTGTCCAAGGGCTACAAGACCTCGACCCGCCCCGCGCTCGACGATGTTTCCGTCGGCGTCGACAGAGGCGAGTTCGTGTTCCTCATCGGCCCCTCCGGCTCGGGGAAGTCGACCTTCCTGCGGCTGCTGCTGCGCGAGGAAGTGCCTTCCCGGGGCCGGGTGTTCGTGGCCGACTGGAACGTCGCGAAACTCCCACGCCGCCGCGTCCCGCGGCTGCGCCAGCGCATCGGGTGCGTGTTCCAGGACTTCCGCCTGCTGAACAACAAGACCGTCGCGGAGAACGTGGCGTTCGCGCTGGAGGTCATCGGCAAGCCCCGGCACACCATTCGCAAGGTGGTGCCGGAAGTGCTGCAGCTGGTGGGCCTGGACGGCAAGGCGGACCGGATGCCGCACGAGCTCTCCGGTGGGGAGCAGCAGCGCGTGGCGATCGCCCGCGCCTTCGTGAACCGTCCGCTGGTCCTGCTGTGCGACGAACCGACGGGCAACCTCGACCCCGATACGAGTCAAGACATCATGCTGCTGCTGGAGCGGATCAACCGCACCGGCACCACAGTGCTGATGGCAACGCACGACCATTCGATCGTTGACTCCATGCGGCGCCGCGTCGTCGAACTCAGCGTCGGCCGAGTGATCCGCGACGACGCCCGCGGCGTCTACGGCGTCGGCCGCTGACCCGTCCCGCACCCCCGAACCCAGCCAGGAAGCACACTCCAAGATGCGCGCGAGCTTCGTATTCAGCGAGGTCATCAACGGCCTTCGGCGCAACGTCACGATGACCATCGCCATGATCCTCACCACGGCCATCTCGGTCGGCCTGCTCGGCGGGGGTCTGCTGGTGGTCCGGCTGATCGACCGGATGCAGGACGTCTACCAGGACCGGGTCGAGGTCGTGGTGTTCCTGACCGACGACATCAGCGCCAACGACAGCAGCTGCACGCAGCAGCCGTGCGCCGGGCTCAAGGGCGAGCTGACCCAGTCGTCCGGTGTCCAGTCGGTCAAGTACGAGAACCGGGACCAGGCGTTCGCGAACTTCCAGAAGGCGTTCGAGAACATGCAGGAGCTGCGGGACGTGGCGCGCAAGGAAGCCATGCCCGCCTCGCTGCGGATCAAGCTCAGCGACCCCGAGCGGTTCGGCGCGATCCAGCAGAAGTTCGAGGGCAAGCCCGGCGTGGACAGCGTCGTCGACCAGGCCGAGTACCTGGACCGGCTGTTCAACGTGCTCAACGGGATCCGCAACGCGACGTTCTCGGTCGCGCTGGTGCAGGCGCTCGGCGCGTTGCTGCTGATCTCCAACACGATTCAGCTCTCGGCGTTCAACCGGAGAACGGAAACCGGCATCATGCGCTTGGTCGGGGCCACGCGCTGGTACACCCAGTTGCCGTTCTTGCTGGAAGCGATGGTGTCCGGGTTGCTCGGCGCGGTGTTGGCGGTCGTCGGACTGCTGATATCGAAGGCGGCGTTCATCGACAGGGTCATGGGGCCGGTGTTCGGCACCGGCATCATCCCGGAGATCGGCTACGCCGACATCGGCGCGGTTTCCCCGATCATGCTGCTGGTGGCGGCGGCGATCTCGGCGACCACCGGTTACGTCACGCTGCGGCTGTACGTGCGGCTCTAGGAAATGGGTTTGACCAGCTGGCTTAGAGTCGAAGCATGGTGAAGGAACGCGGCCGCAAGCTCATCGCCCAGAACCGCAAGGCGCGGCACGACTGGTCGGTGCTGGACACCTACGAGACCGGCATCGTGCTGACCGGTACCGAGGTGAAAAGCCTGCGGCAGGGCAAGGCGTCGCTGGTGGACGCGTTCGCCACCGTGGACGAGGGCGAAGTGTGGCTGCGCAACGCGCACATCCCCGAGTACACCGAGGGGACCTGGACGAACCACGAGCCGCGCAGGTCCCGCAAGCTGCTGCTGCACGGCTGGGAGATCGACCGGCTGCTCGGCAAGATCAAGGAGACCGGGCTGAGCATGGTCCCGCTGTCGATGTACTTCTCCGACGGCAAGGCCAAGGTCGAACTCGCCCTCGCGCGCGGCAAGAAGGCGCACGACAAGCGGCGTGACATGGCCAAGCGGGACGCCGAGCGGGAGATGGCGCGGCACGTCGGCCGAGTGCGCAAGGGCCGCGTGTGACGACGTCGGACGTGACTGGGCCGGACGTGACTGGGCCGGAACTGACGGGACCGGAGACCGACGCGCAAGTGCGGCCGTGGCTGGCCGAGCTCGGCATCCCCGGCCTGGTCGATCTGCACACGCACTTCCTGCCGGAACGCGTGCTGCAGAAGGTGTGGGCCTACTTCGACCAGGCAGGCACGCACTACGGCATGGACTGGCCGATCCACTACCGGCACGACGAGCCGACCAGGCTGCGGCTGCTCGGCGAACTCGGCGTCACGACGTTCGCGCCGCTGGTGTACCCGCACAAGACCGGCATGGCGGAGTGGCTGAACGAGTGGGCGCTGGATTTCGGTGCGCGCACGCCCGGTGCGGTGCCCACGGCCACCCTCTACCCGGAGCCGGGCATGGCCCGCTCGCTGAGCGCCGCGCTCGACTCCGGAGCCCGCTGCGTCAAGGTGCACGTTCAGGTCGGCGGGTTCGACCCGCGCGACCCGCTGCTCGACGAATGCTGGGGCAGGCTCGCCGAAGCCGGCGTGCCGGTCGTGGTGCACTGCGGGCACGGCCCGCTGCGCGGTGCGCACACCGGGCTGGACGTGTTCGGCGAGGTGCTGCGCAGGCATCCGTCGCTGACCGCGGTCCTCGCTCATGCCGGAATGCCCGAGTACGGCGCGGCGTTGGACTTGGTGCACCGCTACGAGCGGGTGCACCTCGACACCACGATGGTCGGGGTGGCCTTCACCGAGCAGTTCGCACCGTTGCCGGCTGACTGGTCGGCGCAACTGGCCGCCGTACGCGACCGCGTGGTGCTCGGCACGGACTTCCCGAACATCCCGTACCCGTACGCGGAGCAGCTCGCGGCGATCGCGGGCTGGGCCGGGGCCGACGACCGCCTGGGCACCGACTTCCTGCGTGCGGCGCTGCTGCGCAATCCGGCCCGGCTGCTCGGCGTCGACGGCGCGGACCAGGCGTGACGAGGTTCGGGGATATTGGAATGATCTGCCGAGGGCCACACGTTATGCTGTGGGAAGGCCCGAGCGGCCTGGAAGTGAATGAACGGTACGGCTGCGCTCGATGGCAGCCGACAAGGGGGTGAACGGTTTCGACTCCGTGAGTTGATCCAAGAGAAGCGTGCCGGTGCAGGCGGGAGACCACCGAAAGCGTCGCCGTGAACAAATAAGCGCCGACAAGAGTCAGCGCGAGTTCGCCCTCGCTGCCTGAGCGAGGAGCAACTCTGTCGGACCGGGTACGCCTCCGACCCGGAATCCGGCATCGACAAGGAGGCTGCACCATCAGGACCGGTCGCGGGGCCTGGTGGGACATCCAACAGCGACTGGGCTCGTCACCTCGGCTAGTTCGCGAGACCGAGGGAGCCAAGTAGCGGCATAGCGGACTGCGCACGGAGAAGTCTTGGTGAAGCGACGGAGGACCCGGGTTCGATTCCCGGCACCTCCACGAGGCGGCGGATGCTGCTCACCGCGGCTGCGGGTTCGCCGGTGCCTGTCGTGTTAGTTGCGGGGGCCGAGCCCCCGCAGGCCCCCACGGTGCGGTGGTCGGCTTTTGTCGGCTCCGCACCGTATTGTTGTTGGTGGCTGGGTCGTGGACCAGCCTCCGGCGGTGTTTGCGTTGGCTGGCGTCTGGTCCTTGTCGGCCCGCGGTCGCGCACTCGGCAGGTATGTCGACTGTTTTCGGGCAATGAACAGGGAAAATGGCGTTTCGAGGGTCCACGGTGGTCGGAACTGGCAGCTGCCTGGAGCCGGTGGCGAAATCGGAGTCCGGCGTGTCCGCACCGTGTTCGCCTTTTCCGATCGACGTGGGCGTCGTCCGTACCGCCATGGTCGCTGAACAATGCGGGCGGTTGACAAGGCAGTGTCAGGGTTGTGACGGCTCGCGGTTCTCCAGCGATGCCGCCGCTTCTTCGCAGAGCTCTCGGATTCGGCCGCGCGGGAGTTCGATCAGCGTGGCATCGAGCAGATCGGGGCGCCGTGCGGTGAGCTGGATGCGTTCCCGCGCCGCGTTCTTCGTCATCGGCCCTCGCGCCGAGTCGCGGCTGAACCGGACCAGCCCGTCGCGCCACACGTTGCCGATCTTGCCGTGCGCCCGGTCCAGCAACTGGCGGGTCAGCCGCGCGGAAGGAGCGCCTACCAGCGCGGCTTCGACGAGCGCGTAGCGGGAATCCGGCTCGTTGCGGCGGAATCGCAGCGCGTACTTGTCCGCGATGAGGTCGCCCAACTCCCGCCGAGCCGTTTCGCCTGCGACGTCGGGGTGCTCGCCGGGCACCAGCAGGACGACTCGTTCGGCGTTGACCGCCAGCAATACGCGCAGCAACCACGGACCGGGGTCGGCGGAGAGGTCGGCTGCGACGGCGAACGAGGGCTGCCTGGTGATCGCGGCGGGCAGCCCGCTCGACATCAGCGTGCCGAGCCGCACGTGGCCGATGTTGCCGAACGAGGGCTGCCACCCGTCGGCCAGCACCGCGAGCGGCAGGTCCTGCTCGCCGGTGGCGGCCGTGCGCAGTGCTTCGATCGTCGGCTCGTCGAGTGCGGCGTTCGCGCCTTCCAGGGATTGCGCGCCGTGGGTGTAGATGTTCGGTGCGGACGACCGCGCCGGGGCGTCGAACGCCTTCCACGTCCGCGAGGTCGGCCTGCACACGTACAGGTCGCTGGCGCTGCCCACGGCCTGCGCGCCAGCGTAGCTGTTGAAGTCCGGCAGGATCGCTTCGTAGACCAGGTGCAGTTCCTGGATCGCCCGCTGGACCTTCAACCCCAGCGTCGGCTGCCGCTCCCCGAAGCCGTAGGCCAGCACCAGCCGTCCCAGCTCGCGGTCCCGGAGCGACGCCAGGCCGCGGGAGAGGAACAACGCCACGCCCTCGGGCGTGTAAGGCGGATCGGTGATCAGCAGGTCCGCGGATTCCTTGGCAGCGCTCGGGAAACCGAACCGGAAATCCGCGAACAGGCAGCGGATGTTCAGCCCGCGCCGCCGCGCCTGCTCGTCGATGAACTCCAGGATCCGCTCGTCCACGTCGACGACGGTGATCGCGACACCGGTGTTCACCTGCGCCACCGCCAGCGACGTCAGGTCGTGGTCGCCCGCGCAGAGCAACTGCGCACCGGACAGGTCGAACGTCGCGTCCAGCCACAACGCGCGCCGCACCACCGTTTCCGCGGTCGCCGAGACGTGGTCCAGCGCTTGCCGTCCCCGCGGAGCCGCCGCGATCAGGCGATCCATCTCGTCGATCGTCGATCGGTGCCGTTCCAGCGCGGGCGCCAGCGGATCGGCCAGCCGGACTCGCCGCAGCTGCTGGTAGCCGAACCGCTCCCGGTAGCTTTCCGCGCGATCCGGACGCAGGCGGATGCCGTCTTCGCCGGTGATCAGGTCGGGGCCGACCGCTTCCAGCACCGCCTCGACGCCGCGGCGGGATACCGCGGAGAGCCGGACCAGCGACGCCAGCGTGTGCGGGCCTTCCGTCAGCAGCGCGATGATCTCGCGCAACGGACGCGCGTGCGCACCGGCCGCCGACACCAGCTGTTCCGCGTTCTGCAGTGCGTCGCGGGCAGGCGCTGAAGGCGTTTCGTCGGTGGGCACGGGCGTACTCTCCCACAGCGCGAATACGCTGGTGGACCCTGGTTGTGCTGCGGTTCGGGCGTTCAGTCGACCAGTGCGTAACCGTTCTCGAGACCTTCGCGGAGCCAGTTCTCGACGGTGCCCATCCGATCGGTAACAGGGGTTTCGCCGAGCAGCTCCGGATCGATGATTCCCGCTTCCACCGGGCACGGCGCGGCGGTCCCGCGGCTCATCGCCTCGACAATGGAAGGGCGGGCGGTGCTCAGCTCGGCACGTACCAGGCGGCGCGCTCGACCGGACGCGGATCGTTTACCACTGCGGACTCTTCGGCGAAGCGCATGGTGCGCCGTTGCGGGAGCACGTGCTGCGGCCATCCGGGATCTCCGTTCGTGGCGAAGGAAATCCACGCCGAGTGCATCGCCCGGGCCAGTTCCGCCGGTGCTTCCGGCTCGCCCAGCAGCTTCTCGGGGCCGTGCAGCTCGGGGTCGTGCGCGCGGTCGAACACGAACGGCAGCTCGACGCCGTGCGACGCGCCCAGCTGCCCCTCCAGCGCCGGGGACGGCCAGGCGAACTCGTAGCGGTAGGTCGCTGCCGGGTGCGCGGAGTGCGCGTCGGCGAGGCTGCGGCTGCCCGCGCCGAACACGCCGTCGCTCCAGATCGCCGAGCGGAGTTCGCCCGCGGAGGCGCCCGGTCGTTGCTCGCGGTAGGCGGCGATCAGCCGATCCGGGTCGGGATGTGCTTGCGCCGCAACGACTCGCACATCTTCCATTGTGGACTGCTGGTCGGCCAGGTAGAGGTTGGCCTCCTCCTCGGTGGTGCCGACGATCAGATCGACGTCGCACCCGGCTCCGGTGGCGAGAACCTCCGCGGGCGGCCGTTCCAGCACCGGCCCGAGCCGGGAGATGCCGAGGAACGGATCAGCCCGCCCATGCACCCGAGGGTCCACCGGCGCCAAAGCGCCCAGCGCAGCCAGCAGGCGCTCATCCGGGATCTCCGGGATGTCGTCCCGCCGGACTCCGAGATCGCGGGCCAGCGCCGAGCTCAGCAGTTCCGCCTGCGCCGGGGCGAACGCGCCGGTACCCGAGCCGCTCTGGCTGATCGCGCGGCGGAAAAGCCCGCGTGCGGCCGGATCGGCGAGGGCCGCTGCGGTGATCATCGCGCCCGCGGACTGACCGAACAGCGTCACGTTGTCCGGATCCCCGCCGAACGCGCTGATCTCTTCCTGCACCCACTGCAGTGCCATCAGCACGTCGAGCAAACCGCGGTTGTCCGGCCGTCCCGGCACCGAGAGCCAGCCCGGCACGCCGAGCCGGTAGTTCAGTGTCACCAGCACCACGCCGTCGCGGGTGAACGATTCGCCGTCGTAGAGCGATCCCCGCGCCGACCCGGCCACGAAACCGCCGCCGTGCACGAAGACCATCACCGGTAGCCCGCGGGTCGCCGCGTCCGGGGTCCACACGTTCACCGTGAGGTGGTCGTCGCCGCGCACCCATCCCGGGCCCAGGAACGGGCGCATGTCGAGCCGGCCGAGCCGGTGCTCGGGCATCGGAGCCGTCGGACCCGGGCGGGTCGCGTCCCGCACTCCGTCCCAGCCGGGGTGCGGTTGCGGCGCGGCGAAGCGGGCGGTGGGCGGCGCGGCGTAGGGGATCGCGGAGAACGCATGGCCGGAACCGCACCGCCGCCCGCGCACGGAGCCCTTCGACGTGCCCACGATCATGCTTGCCTCCGTTTCGGGCGGGGAAGGCCGCCCGGTTCGTCGCGGATCGGTCACCACACCGGCCGATGCGCGTTGTGACCACTGTGGACGGTTAGGTCGACGTCGCTCGCCGATGCTAGCGACGACGCTCCGAGTCGGTCGGAGAGCGGATGCGCCTCGGTTCGGCGGGCCCGCTTCCGCGCACCGGATTTCGCGGAAACGCGGTTGCAGCGAGCGTTCGCGGGATAACGTGCCGGATCGTGCAGCAACCTCAGTGGCAGAACCAGCAACCGGGTGGAGCAGTGCCGCCGCAGCAGCAAGCTCTGGCCCAGCCGTCCGCCCGGCCCGTGCCCGTGCTCGTCGCGACCGTGTTCGGCGGCGCGATCGCGCTGGCCCTGTTCGGCCTGGCGGCCTACACCCTCATC
>NZ_JAFRFW010000549.1:0-2762 GCF_017434145.1 Saccharopolyspora sp.
GAACTGGGGCCGAAGTGATGCCGGGGCCGGGCGCGCGGCCGCGGCCGACGGTGCGGACGGACTGATGCACGAGGACGAAACCCCTGGCAACGCGCCCGGCGAAGGGCCGCTGACCCCGCACCAAGAGCCCACCGAACGCGATCTCGAAACGACCTTGCGGCCGCGCAAGCTCGACGAGTTCGTCGGCCAGCCGCGGGTGCGCGAACAGCTCCAACTGGTGCTGCGCGGTGCGATCAACCGCGGCGAGCAACCCGACCACGTGCTGTTCTCCGGTCCGCCGGGGCTGGGCAAGACCAGCCTCGCGATGATCATGGCCAGCGAGCTGGACGCCTCGATCCGGGTGACCTCCGGCCCGGCGCTGGCACGTCCCGGCGACCTCGCGGCGATGCTGTCCAACCTCGCCGAGGGCGACGTGCTGTTCATCGACGAGCTCCACCGCATCGCCCGGCCCGCCGAGGAGATGCTGTACCTGGCGATGGAGGACTACCGGGTGGACGTGGTGGTCGGCAAAGGGCCCGGCGCCACCAGCATCCCGCTGGAGATCGCTCCGTTCACGCTGGTGGGGGCCACCACCAGGTCCGGCACGCTGACCGGCCCGCTGCGCGACCGCTTCGGCTTCACCGCGCACATGGAGTTCTACTCGCCGGAGGAACTGGATCTGGTGGTGCGCCGATCCGCCGAGATCCTCGGCATCGACCTGCGCCCGGACGGTGCCACCGAGATCGCCGGCCGCTCGCGCGGCACTCCAAGGATCGCCAACCGGTTGCTGCGCCGGGTGCGCGACTACGCCGAGGTGCGCGCCGACGGCGCGGTGACGCACGAAGTCGCACGGGCCGCGCTGGAGGTCTACGACGTCGACGAACTCGGCCTGGACCGGCTCGACCGCGCCGTGCTCTCGGCCTTGGTCCGCTCGTTCCACGGCGGACCGGTCGGCGTCACCACGCTGGCGGTCGCGGTGGGCGAGGAGCCGAGCACGGTCGAGGAAGTCTGCGAGCCGTACCTGGTCCGTGCCGGAATGCTCGCCCGCACCCCGCGCGGCCGGATGGCCACGGTCGCGGCCTGGCAGCACGTCGGGCTGACGCCGCCGCAGAACGCCCCCGGTGAGACGCAGGCGGCGCTGTTCGACGCCGCCGAGGAATAGCCTGGTGACCTCCTGGGCGAACCGAGTCGCTGGGCACCGCTGACCGTCGAGATCGCGCTGCCCGGTTCGCCGGGAGCGCGCGCTGATCGGCGTCCGGCCGAGATCGACGGGCTGTGAAAGTTGCCACCCCGGCACCGGTATGCTCACGCCCGCTGACGACCCCGGTGGAGCTTGCCGCAACGCTCGCCATCTCGGCGGCTCCGCGTGCACGCGGTCGGTCGAGTCCGGCGATCCGCAGGCGGCGGCGTCCTGCTCGACGCGGCTGGCACACTGGTAACCGCACATCCGAACAATTCGGGCGCCCAGGTCGAGGGCCGGGCGGTTTCTGCGGCGCCCGCCGAACGGAGCATGATGGATCCTCAACTGTTGCTGCCCCTGCTGATCGTGCTGTTCGCGGTCATGTTCTACATGCAGATCCGCAGGCAGAAGAAGGCGAACCAGGAGCAGCAGAAGCTGCAGAACTCGCTGACCGCCGGAGACCGCGTGATGACCACGTCCGGCCTGTTCGGCACCGTGGTCTCGACCGCGGACAACAGCGTGGACCTGGAGATCTCGCCCGGCGTGGTCACCACCTGGCTGTCCGCCGCGATCCGGGAGAAGGTCGACACCGAGCAGGACTCCGACGGCGAGCAGGCCGCCGCGGACACGGCCGAGGACGACACCGCGGAGGCTTCCGACGAGTCCAAGGCCGCCAAGACCGGCGAGGCCGAAAGCACCGAGTCCAAGACCGAGACTGCGAAGGCCGAGACCACCGAGTCCGAGACCGGCGAGGCCAAGGCGACCGAGTCCGGGGCCGAGGTCGCCGAGCCGATCGAGAAGCAGAAGACCAGCTGAGGCGCTGCCCGGCACCGGGCGCACCGGTGCCGGGACGCACGCAACCCGCCTTCGGGCGGGTACTGGCGCGCTGCGGATGGGTGCGGGCTTCTCGAAGTCCCACCCGGTCCCGCGCGGTGCCGATCGAACCGGCCACTGCAATTCCACGGCAGTCACGAGCAATTCGGCGCACCGGCGTGGGCGAACCGTCTTCGCACGTCGTGCCGCCGCGCCCCCGGCGAACTCCGCCGCGGTGCCCGGCTGGCAGACTGAACGGGGAATTCACGCAGTTCCATCGGTGCGCGTGCACGTCTCGAAAGCGCGTACCGTGATCATCGGTCCCGTCGCGGCGCGGCGGAATCGATCGTGTTCGTAGACCGTGGACAGGAGACCGACGCACCGTGGCACCTCCGGCCGGGCAGCTCCGCCCAGGGCGTTATCTGCTCATCTTCTTGCTGGTCGTCGGCGCGCTGTACTCGCTGGTGTTCCTGACCGGGGACCAGAAGCCGACGCCGAAGCTGGGCATCGACCTGCAGGGCGGCACTCGCGTGACGCTGACCGCGCGCACGCCCACCGGGCAGCCACCGCCCAAGGAATCCCTGGACCAGGCCCGCCAGATCATCGAGACGCGGGTCAACGGCATGGGCATCAGCGGCTCCGAGGTCAGCCAGGACGGCTCGAACCTGGTGATCACGGTGCCGGGTTCCGGTGGTGAGGACGCCAAGCAGCTCGGCCAGACCGCGGAACTGAACTTCCGCAAGGTCGCGCAGGCGGTCCCGAACACGCCCGCGCCGCCGCCCGGCGGGCC
>NZ_JAFRFW010000057.1:0-5342 GCF_017434145.1 Saccharopolyspora sp.
ATCAGCGGTGCGATGCTCGCGGCGGCCAGCCGGGCCTGCTTGCGGCGGCCGCCGTCGGTTCCCGCGCGGTGGTCCCAGCGGTGCTCGACGAACTCGCGCAGCTTCGCCGGAGTGGACCGGGTGCGCGGGCCGCTGCTGCCGTCCAATCGGATCCTCGTGGCGGGCAGGCCGTAGCGGGAGCGCAGCGGGGCCAGCTCGTCGGCGCGGTCGAGCGCCTCGGCGGCAGCTCTCGTGCTCGTCCACACGAGTGAAGTCATACCGCATTGATCGACGCTGCGTCACCGCTTCGGCGCGGATTTCAGTACCGGGGGCTTCCCCAACCGTCCGTGAAAACCAGCTCTGCCAAGGGTTTCCGGGTGCGCGGCGCCTGCTCCTTCTGCTGCAGCCGGTCCGGCAGCTCGTCCGCGCTGCCCGGCGCGCCCACCGCGATCGCGATCATCGGCTCGAAATCGCCGGGTACCGCGAACTCGGCCCGCGCGGCTTCGCGGTCGAAACCGGCCATCTGGTGCGCCACCAAGCCTTCCGCGACCGCTTGCAGCACCAGGTTCTCGCTGGCCAGACCCAAGCCGTACGCGGCGTACGGCAGCGGCTCGCCGTCGTCGGCGACGGTCTGCGCGAGACCGATCGCCAGCGCTGCGGCCGAAGCCGCCCAGCCCCGGTTACCGCGCGAGAGGGTGCCGTGGATCCGGTCGAACGTCGGCTCGCCCCGGCGTCCGGCCAGGTAGCGGGCCGGTTGGGTGTTGCCCCAGGACGGCGCCCAGCGCGCGGCTTCGAACAGCGCGGTGAACTGCGCTTCGGCCAGCTCGAAAGCCGGATCCAGCGCTCGCGGGCTCCACCGGGAGGCCAGCAACGGGTGCAGCGGAACCGAGGTCACCGCGTCCTTCTCGCCCATCGGAATCCTCCTGCGGTCAGATCGCGTACGGCCACGCCGTGAGTGAGTAAGCGCCGAACCACGCACCGAAGCACACGATCAGCGCGGCCGAGCACACCGCGGTCGTGCGGCGGCGGTGCGCCAAGCCCATCGCGACCGGGATCAGCAGCGGGAACGCGGGAAGCATCAACCGGACCTTGGAGTACATCAGCCCGTCCGAGCCCAAGTCCATCGCCAGCACCGCGAACGCGAACAGCACCAGCGGCCACGGCAACCGGTTCCGCACGCACAGCACCATCAGCACCAGCGCGGCCAGCACGATCCAGACGGTGAACGTCTCCAGCACCGACTTGTCCTGCGACAACGCTTCCAGGGCGAACTTGCCGGTCGCCCAGCCGCCGTCGAACGCCGACGACCAGCCGCGCTGCTGCAGCTTGAAGTAGCCGTCCAGCGAGCCGGTCTGCAACGCCACCCAGCCCACGTAAGCCGCCAGCCCGGCCGGCGCGAGCAGCACCGCCAGCCACGGCCGCCACGAGTCCCGGCGCTGGAAGATCGCCACCAGCGCGGCCAGCCCGACCACGCCGATCAGCGCGGCAGCGGTAGGCCGCACCAGCCCGGACGCCGCGCAGCACAACCCGGCCAGCGTCCAGTTCCGCTCCAGCACGCCGACCAGCGCCCACACCGAAAGCGCGCAGAACAGCGCCTCCGAGTAGGCCATCGACAGGGTCACCGCCATCGGCGACGCGGCGAACAGCACCACCAGCAGCAGCCCCACGCCGTGCGAGCCGCTCACCAGGCGCCCGATCCGGACCAGTCCGTAAGCGGCGGCGATGCCGGTCAACAAGCTCACCGCGATGGCCGCGCCCTGCACGCCCACGCCGGGCAGCAGGTCGAGCAGCTGCACCAGCACCGGGTAGCCGGGGAAGAACGCCAGCGGCGTCTCGGGGGAGCGGTGCCCGTAACCGTCGACCATGCCCGGGTCGACGCCGCCGTAGCCGTGCGCGGCGATCTCCAGGTACCACTCGCCGTCCCAGGACGAGAGGTTGTCCAGCAGCGACTCGCTGTTGGCCGCGGACATCAGCGCGAGCACCAGCAGCCCGAACAGGCGGATTGCGAGGTAAACCACACCGGGTGCCAGGAAGGACCAGCGGCCGCCGGGGTGCGACAACTTCTCCAGAGCCTGCGCCCACCGGCCCGATACCCGCTGTTGCCGCTGGGTACGTGCCGCTTCCCCGGTCGGCGAGGGATCCGGCCCGACCGCTTCGGGAGTGGTGGACAACCCGCTCCTCCGCCCTTGTCGACAAACCGGTTCGCCAGGCTAGTAGCCGGTCCGGGAGGTGGGGCCGGACGGTGCTGGTTCGGTAGGCTGGTGCAGCAGCGGAGCGACCCGTGAGCGGCCGCCCGACCGGACCGGTCGAAGCTGCTTCTCGCTGGTCGCGGGGCTCCCCGGTACGTCGCCGTCGGCGGCGGCACCGCGCTGGTGCTCTTCGTCCACCGGCGTCAGTGCGGGGGGCCACCCCGTGCCCGGGACGACCGCTTCCTGCGGGCACCCACACCCGAGGAACGGCGCGAGGAGGTTTGTTTCACGTGGCGCTCGTCGTCCAGAAGTACGGCGGTTCCTCGCTGGAAAGTGCCGACCGGATCAAACGGGTCGCCGAACGCATCGTGGAGACCCGCAAAGCGGGCAACGACGTGGTCGTCGTGTGCTCGGCGATGGGCGACACCACCGACGAAATGCTGGACCTGGCTCAGCAGGTCAACCCCGCCCCGCCGGAGCGGGAGCTGGACATGCTGCTCACCGCGGGGGAGCGGATCTCCAACGCGCTGGTGGCGATGGCCGTGGAGGCGCTCGGCGTCGAGGCCCGCTCGTTCTCCGGCTCGCAGGCCGGGGTGATCACCACCGCGGCGCACCAGAACGCGCGGATCATCGACGTCACGCCGGGGCGCGTGCAGGAAGCCCTCGCCGAGGGCCAAGTGGTGCTGGTGGCCGGTTTCCAGGGCGTCGCCCAGGACACCAAGGACATCACCACGCTCGGCCGGGGCGGTTCGGACACCACCGCCGTCGCGGTCGCCGCGGCGATGAAGGCCGACGTCTGCGAGATCTACACCGACGTGGACGGCGTCTACACCGCGGACCCGCGGATCGCTCCCGACGCCAAGCAGCTGGAGCGCGTGACCTACGAGGAGATGCTGGAGCTGGCCGCGACCGGCGCGAAGGTGCTGCACCTGCGCGCGGTCGAGTACGCCCGCCGCTACGGCGTCCCGCTGCACGTCCGCTCGTCGTACTCACCCAAGCCCGGAACGATCGTTTCCGGCTCAGTGGAGGACCTTTCCGTGGAACAGGCGATGATCACCGGCGTGGCGCACGACCGGTCGGAGGCCAAGGTCACCGTGCGCGGTGTACCGGACAACCGGGGCGTCGCGGGCAAGATCTTCCGCGCGGTCGCCGACGCCGAGATCGACATCGACATGGTGCTGCAGAACGTTTCCGGCACCAGCTCCGGGCGCACCGACGTCACGTTCACCGTGTCCAGGGACAACGGCCCGGAGGCGGTCGCCGAGCTGGAGAAGATCTCCGCCGCGGTGGGCTTCGAGGAGGTCGTCTACGACGACAACGTCGGCAAGGTCTCGCTGGTGGGAGCCGGGATGCGCTCGCACCCCGGGGTCACCGCGACGTTCTGCGAGGCGCTGTCCGACGCTGGTGTGAACATCGAGATCATCAACACCTCGGAGATCCGGATCTCGGTGCTGGTCCGGGACACCCAGCTGGCGGACGCGGTCAGCGCGCTGCACGCCGCGTTCGAGCTCGGTGGCGAGGAAGAGGCAGTCGTGTACGCGGGGAGTGGTCGCTGATGGCCCCCACCGTTGCGATCGTCGGCGCCACCGGCGCCGTCGGCAGCGTCATGATCGACATCATCAACCAGCGCGAGTCGGTGCCGTGGGACGAGGTCCGGCTGATCGCCTCGGCCCGCTCCGCGGGCAAGAAGATCACCGTGCGCGGGCGGGAGACCACAGTGGTCGAACTCGCCCCGGAAGCGTTCGACGGCGTGGACATCGTGCTGTTCGACGTGCCGGACGAGATCTCCGCGCAGTGGGCGCCGATCGCGGCCGAGCGCGGTGCCATCGCGGTGGACAACTCCGGCGCGTTCCGGATGGACCCCGAGGTTCCGCTGGTGGTGCCCGAGGTCAACCCGGAGAAGGTGCACGAGCGCCCGCGCGGCATCATCGCCAACCCGAACTGCACGACGCTGTCGATGATGGCCGCGCTCGGTGCGCTGCACCGCGAGTTCGGGCTGCGCGAGCTGGTCGTTTCTTCGTACCAGGCGGCCTCCGGTGCCGGTCAGGAAGGCGTCGACCGGCTCTACGACGAGATCGCGGCCATCGCGGGCAAGCAGCTCGGCGTGCGGGCCGGCGACGTGGCCGAGGCGCTGATCGCGGCCGGGCTGCCGGAGGAGACGCCGTTCAAGGCTCCGCTGGCGCTGAACGTGGTGCCGTGGGCGGGCTCGGCCAAGGGCGACGGGTGGACCTCCGAGGAGCTCAAGGTCCGCAACGAGTCCCGCAAGATCCTCGGCATCCCGGAGCTGAAGGTCTCCGCGACCTGCGTGCAGGTGCCGGTGGTGACCACGCACGCGCTGGCGGTGCACGCGGTGTTCGAGCGCGAGGTCACCGTGCCGGAGGCGCACCGGGTGTTCGAGTCGCAGCCGTCGATCGTGCTGCAGGACGACCCGGACGAGCTGGACTTCCCCACTCCGGCCGGGGTCGTCGGCGCCGATCCGACCTACGTCGGGCGGGTGCGGCAGGCGCTGGACTTCCCGAGCACGCTGGAGTTCTTCGTCTGCGGTGACAACCTGCGCAAGGGCGCGGCGCTGAACACCTACGAGATCGCGGAGACGCTGGTGCGGTGATCCCGGCGCGGGTCCGGTGGGGCGCCTTCCTCCTGGTGCGGAGGGAGGCGCCCTTCTATTGTCTGCGGCAGGGATCGCGCGAGTCACCTGACCGAGTGTTGATCATAAGAGTCGATCAAGAGCTCGCCTGGTAGCGCCGATGATGGAGGTATGACCGCGATGAGTTGGCCCGATCATCTGCTGACGCTGGAGGAGTTCGACCGCCTCCCCGAGGACAACTCGCGGCGCTACGAGCTCCAGGAAGGTCTTCTCCAGGTGTCCCCCAAGGCAGCAGCCGTTCACCAGCGCGTCGTCAAGCGGATCACCTCGAGCTTGGACGAACAACTTCCGTCGAAGTGGGAAGCGCTGCAGGACGTCGAAGTCGCGGTCGACGCGCGATTCCCGCCGACGCTGCGCATCCCCGACGTCGTCCTCGCCCCCACCATGGCGTTCGACGCGAACCCGAACCGCTTGTACGCCAACGACGTCGCAGTCGCGGTCGAGGTCGTCTCGCCCGGCTCGGGCCGGATCGACCGGTTGATGAAGGTGCACGAGTACGCGCAAGCCGGTATCCAGCACTACTGGAT
>NZ_JAFRFW010000550.1:0-4206 GCF_017434145.1 Saccharopolyspora sp.
CCGAGCTCCCTCCGGCGGACTGCGGGCTGGTGGCCGCGGGAGCCGCGGCCTCGCCCCCGGCAGGCAGCTGCTCACCGGGACCGTGCGGCGGAGGCGGATGCGTCGAACCGTCCTTCAGCGCCCCGCCCGGCGGGTATTGCGGGAAGCGGGCGGGCGGCTCGACCCACGGGTAGCACCGCGGGCCGCGGCTGTCGTTGTACTCCGGGGTGTCGGTGCCCGGCAGGTACTTCCCGCGGCTGCCGGTGACCTCGATGGTCACCTTCTGCATCGGCACCGGATCGCCCTTGCCGAACGCCTTCTCCGCCAGCGGGATGCTGTCGTTGACCTGGTCGAGCACGCATTTGTACTGCGGCGCGTAGCGGCCGAACAGCTCCAGCGTCTGCCGGGAGTCGGAGGCGAGCCGGATCATGTTGTCCTGGTTGGCTTCCAGGAACCGGGTCGCGTTCACCGCGGTGACGTTGGTGGCTTGCCACAGGTGCTGGAGCTGATCCTGGTGCTGTGCCACGGTTTTGCTCGTCGTGGTGAAGTCGTTCATCGCGCGCAGCAGGTCCGGAGCCGCTTCGTGGTAGGTCTGCGCGACGTCGTCGACCCGGTCGATGACCGATTCCAGCCGCGGCAGCTGCGGGTTGAACTTCGCCAGGTAGCTGTCCAGGTCCCGCACGGTCTGGCCGAGCTGCTCACCGCGCCCGTCCAGCGCCTGCGACACCGCGTTCAACGTCGCCGCGAGATCCTGCGGCTGCACGGCCTGCAGCAGCGGCAGCAGGTCGCCGAGCACCTTCTCGATCTCCATCGCGGCCCCGCTGCGGTCCTGGCCGATCACGTCACCGCTGGCCAGATGCGCACCGGAGTTCTTCTCGGGCATCTGCAGCGAGACGTAGCGCTCGCCGAACAGCGTCTTCGGCAGCAGCCGCGCCGAGACGTCGGCCGGGATCTCGGCGGCCATTCCCGGTTGCAGCGCCAGGTTCAGCACCGCGTTGCCCTGCCCGGAGGTCACCGAGCGCACCTCGCCGACCACCACGCCGCGCACCTTCACGTCGGCGCCTTCGCGCATCTGGTTGCCGACGCGGTCGGTGTGCAGCGCGACGGGCACGACCGGCGTGAACGCCTTCTGGTAAACGCCGACCATGGCGGCGAAGAACAACGCCGAGACCAGCAAGAAGACCAGCCCGTAGAGCTGGTAGCGGCGCCGGCCGCGGTGTTCACGAGTCCTCATCGGACACTCCTCGTTCCCCGGTCAACCGGCGATCCGGACCGTGGTCGTAGAACCCCAGATCGCGAGGCTCAGGAAGAAATCGAGCACGGCCACCAGCACGATCGAGGTGCGCACCGCCCGGCCGACCGCGGTCCCCACGCCAGCGGGCCCGCCGCTGGCGGTGTAGCCGTAGTAGCAGTGCGTCAGGATCACCACGAGGCTGAACACCAGCACCTTGCCGAACGACCACAGCACGTCCTGCGGCGGCAGGAACAGGTGGAAGTAGTGGTCGTAAGTACCGGCCGACTGCCCGTAGAACAGCACCGTGATCTCCCGGGACGCGAAGTACGAGCCGAGCAGCCCCACCACGTACAGCGGGATCACCGCGGCCAGCCCGGCCAGCACCCGGCTGGTCACCAGGTACGGCACCGTGCGCACCCCCATCACTTCGAGCGCGTCGATCTCGTCGGAGATCCGCATCGCGCCCAGCTGCGCGGTGAAGCCGCACCCGACCGTCGCCGACAGCGCCAGGCCCGCGGCCATCGGCGCGACCTCGCGGGTGTCGAAGTAGGCGGCGATGAACCCGGTCAGCGCGGACGTGCCGAGCTGGTCCAGCGAGGAATAGCCCTGCAACCCGACGATCGCGCCGGTGCACACGGTCATGCCGATCATCACGCCGAGCGTTCCGCCGATGACGGCCAGCGCGCCGCTGCCGAACATCACCTCGGTCAGCAGCCTGCCCGTCTCCCGCGGGTACTTGCGCAACGTCAACGGGGACAACGCCAGTGCGCGCAGGTAGAACGACAGCTGCCAGCCCAGCCCGGCAATCGCGTCACCGGGTTTGGACACCAGCAGGGACAGCCGGCGGCGCCAGGCCGTCGGCGGCGGCAGGTACTGCTCGGTCGCGGCCATCGCTCACAATTCCTTCGGCGGGACCAGCTGCAGGTAGATGCCGGTGATCACGAGGTTGATCGCGAACAGCAGCAGGAAGGTGATCACCACGGCCTGGTTGACCGCGTCGCCGACGCCCTTCGGCCCGCCCGCGGGGTTCAGCCCGCGGTAGGCGGCGACCACACCGGCCACGAACCCGTAGATCAGCGCCTTGAGCTCGCTGACGTAGATGTCCGGCAACTGCGCCAGCGCGTTGAAGCTGGCCAGGTACGCGCCGGGCGTGCCGCCCTGCAGCACCACGTTGAAGAAGTAGCCGCCGACCACACCGACCACGCTGACCAGGCCGTTGAGCAGCACCGACACGAAGATCGCGCCGAGCACCCGCGGCACCACCAGCCGCTGGATCGCGGAGATGCCGAGCACTTCCATCGCGTCGATCTCGTCGCGGATCTTGCGCGCGCCGATGTCCGCGCACACCGCGGAACCACCGGCGCCCGCCACCAGCAGCGCGGTGATCAGCGGACTCGCCTGCTGCAGGATGGACAGCGCGCTGGCCGCGCCAGTGAACGACTGGGCGCCGATCTGCTGGGTCAGCGAACCCAGCTGCATCGCGATCACCGCGCCGAACGGGATCGCGACCATCGCGGTCGGCAGGATCGTCACGCTGGCGAAGAACCACGCCTGCTGCACCCATTCGCGCACCTGGAACGGCCGCCGCGGCATCGCGCGCAGCACCTCCCAGGACAGCGTCGCCAACCGGCCCACTTCGACGAAGGCGGCGCGCAGCGGGACGCGGTGGCTGGCACCGGGAGAACTCATGGGCGATCACCGGGGCCAGGCCGCGGCGGGGCGCCCCACTCGCGGCGTTCGGCGTCGGACAACCCGGCGAGCACCTGCTCGCGCACCGCGGGCGGGTAGGCGTTCAGGTCGCGCATCATGCGCTGCTTGCGGCGGCGCACCGCGATCCGCTCCGGCAACCCGGGGCCGGGGGTCAGCTGCGGGACGACGGTGCGCGGGGCCGGCGCGCTCGTGGCGTCCAGCCCGGCCAGCTCGGCGGCCACGGTCCCCGAGTCCTTCTCCTCGCTCATCCCGATCGGCCCCGCGCGGCGACCGTTGACGAACTGGTCGACCACCGGTTCTTCGCTGGTCAGCAGCACCTCGCGAGCGCCGAAGAGCACCAACTTGCCGCGGAAGAACAACCCGATGTTGTCCGGGACCGTGCGCGCCACGTCGATGTTGTGCGTGACCAGCAGGATCGTCGCGTCGATCGGCGCGTTCAGGTCGATCAGCAGCTGCGAGAGGTAAGCGGTGCGCACCGGGTCCAGCCCGGAATCCGGCTCGTCGCAGAGGATGATCTCCGGTTCGAGCACCAGCGCCCGCGCCAGCCCAGCGCGTTTGCGCATCCCGCCGGACAGTTCGCCGGGCAGCTTGTCCTCCGCCCCGGAAAGGCCGACCAGCTCCATCTTCTCCAGCGCGACCCGGCGGATCTCCGCCTCGGACTTGCGGGTGTGCTCGCGCAACGGGAAGGCGACGTTGTCGAACAGGCTCATCGAGCCGAACAGCGCACCGTCCTGGAACAGCACGCCGAAGCGCTTGCGGACGTCGTAGAGCTCCCGCTCGGAGCACGAGCACATGTCGACGTCTTCGACCATGACCCGGCCGCGGTCCGGGCGCAGCAGCCCGAGCAGCGACTTCAGGAACACCGACTTGCCGGTTCCGGACGGGCCGAGGATGGCGCTGACCTCCCCGTGCGGCAGCGTCAGCGACACGTCCGACCACACCTGGTGGGCGCCGAAGGACTTCGTGAGCCCCTGCACCCCGACTTCGACACCCAACTCGGGTCACCACCTCGAGGATTTCTTTCAGAAGGATTTGCGTAGCGGGTCCGGTAGCGGAACCTCAGCGGCTCCCTCGCTCCGGGACCGATTTCTGACGTATGCCCATACGCGGCGAAATCGCTGTCCTCGCGAGGAAGCCGCTGAGAACCCGCCGCGGTGCCGGTTGCTTGCATGGTCACTGCTCAGCGGCTCCGCCGCTGACAAGACAAGACCGAAAATCATACTGAAACGACTCCTGCGAAGCGTTCGTTGCTACGGGTCGAGCAATGGCACTGATGCCTTTCG
>NZ_JAFRFW010000058.1:0-4454 GCF_017434145.1 Saccharopolyspora sp.
CGATCCCGGAGCGCTTAGCGCCGTCCTCGGCTTGCTCGTCCGCGGCCATCCCGCCGCCGCCCCAAGCGCCCCACGCGATCGAGGTGCCCGCCAGGCCGCGGGCGCGCCGCTGCTCGGCGAGCGCGTCGAGCACCGCGTTGGCGGCCGCGTAGTTGCCCTGCCCGGCGTTGCCGACCGCGGCCGAGGCCGAGGAGAACAGCACGAAAGCGTCCAGCTCGCGGTCGCGGGTGAGTTCGTCCAGCAGCAGCGCGGAAGTGACCTTGGTGCGCAGCACCGGGCCGAACCGCTGCGGGGTGAGCCCGTCGAGGATGCCGTCGTCGAGCACTCCGGCCGCGTGCACCACTCCGGTCAGCGGATGCTCGGCGGGCACCGCCGCGAGCACCTCGGACAGCTGCGCGCGATCGGCGACGTCGCAGGCTTCGACCGCCGCGGTGGTGCCGAGCTCGGCGAGCTCGTCGCGGAGTTCCTTGGCACCGGGCGCTTCCAGGCCGCTGCGGCTGAGCAGCACGAGGTGCTCCGCACCCTGCTCGGCGAGCCAGCGAGCGACTCGCGCTCCGAGCGAGCCGGTACCGCCGGTGACCACGACGGTGCCGCGCGGCTGCCAACCGCTCACCGGTGGCTCCGGCGCGGGCACCAGCCGCCTCCCGAAGGCAGCGGATGCGCGCACCGCCATCTGGTCCTCGCCGTCGTGCCCGGCGAGCACGGCCGTGAGCCGGTCCAGCACCCGCTTGTCCAGGACCTCGGGCAGGTCCACGAGCCCGCCCCAGCGGTCCGGGTGCTCCAGTGCGGCGACCCGGCCGAGTCCCCAGACCCCGGCTTGCGCCGGGTTCCGCGGAGCTTCGGCGGCGCCGGTGGACGCCGCACCGCGCGTTGCGGTCCACAGTGGAGCCGCGTTTCCCGAGTCGCCCAGCGCTTGCAGCAAGGTCGCGGTCAGCGCCGGGGATTCCGGCTGGAGATTCGCGCCGTCCCGCAACGGAAGCAACGACAGCACCCCGTCGACGGAGCGACCGCGCAGCTGATCGGCAAGCTCCGCGCGATCGGCGGTACCGACCTCGATGCGCTCCGGATCGCCGAGCGCGCCGAGCACCCGTTCGGTCCACTCGTCGGCGAGCCCGGCGGGCAGCACGGCGAGCCAATGACCGCCGAGCCGTGCGGAGTTGCTGGTGTGCAACGGCTTCCAGTCGAAGCGGTGCCGCCAGGAGTCCACTCTGGCCTGGTCCTGCTGTTCCCGGCGCCAGCCGGACAGCGCGGGCAGCACCTTCGCGAGAGCTTCGTCCTCGACGCGCAGGGTTTCGGCCAGCGATCCGAAGTCCTGCTGTGCCACGGCTTCCCAGAACGCCTCGTCGGAGCCGCGGCCGCCCTGCTCGGTGGCGGGCTCGGGCTCGGGCCAGAACCGTTCGTGCTGGAAGGCGTAGGTGGGCAGGTCGATCCGGCGCGCACCGGAGCCCGCGTAGAAGCCCGTCCAGTCCGGGGTGGCGCCGCTGACGTGCAGCCGGGCGAGCGCGCCGACCAGCGTCGCGGTCTCGTCCCGGTCCCGGCGCGCCGTGGCGACCGCAGCCGCGTCCGATGCCGAGGCCGTGACCAGCGCGGACAGCACCGCGTCCGGACCGATCTCGCAGTAGGTCCGCACACCACGGCCAGCCAGGGTGCGCACTCCGTCGGCGAACCGGACGGTCTCGCGCACGTGCCGCACCCAGTACTCCGCAGCGCACAGCTGCTCCGGCTCGGCCACCGCACCGGTCAGGTTGGACACCACCGGCACCTGCGGTGCGCCGTAGGTGACGCCGCGCGCGGTGCGGGCGAAATCGTCCAGCATGGCGTCCATCAGAGGAGAGTGAAACGCATGGCTGACCCGCAAACGCCTAGTCTTGCGTCCCTGCGCGGCGAAGGCGTCCGCGATGCGGGACACCTCGTCCCCGGCACCGGAGACCACGGCGGAGTCCGGACCGTTGAGCGCGGCCAGCGAGACCTGCCGGGTCAGCAGCGTGGTGATCTCCTCCTCGGTCGCCTGGATCGAGATCATCGCTCCGCCGCGCGGCAGCGCCTGCATGAGCCGTGCGCGGGCGGCGACCAGCTTCGCCGCGTCCGGCAGCGCGAACACGCCCGCCACGTGCGCGGCAGCGAGCTCGCCGATGGAGTGCCCGGTCAGGAAATCCGGCCGCAGCCCCCAGGATTCGAGCAGCCGGAACAGCGCGACCTCGAAGGCGAACAGCGCGGGCTGGGTACAGCCGGTCTCGTCCAGCAGCGCCGCCTCGGGCGCGTCCGCGGCCGCGAACAGGACCTCCCGCAGCGGGCGGTCCAGTTCCGGTTCGAGGTGTGCGAGCACCTCGTCTAGGGCCGCGGCGAACGCCGGGAACCGGTCGTAGAGCTCGGCGCCCATGCCCGCGCGCTGCGATCCCTGGCCGGAGAACAGGAAAGCCAGCTTGCCGGGCCGCACCGCATCCCCGCGCAGCACGTTCCCCGCGCCGCGGCCGGTGGCGAGCGCGTCGAGCCCGGCGTGCAGTTCGGCGTCGTCGGCGGCCAGCACCGCGGCCCGGTGCTCGAAGTGCGAGCGGGCCGTGGCCAGCGAGTTCGCCAGGTCCACCAGCTCGCCGCCCGCGTCGCGCAGCTGCTCGGCCTGCGCCCGCAGCGCGTCCGGCGTGCGAGCCGAGACCACGACCGGCAGCACCGGCGCGGGTCGCCCGCCGCGTTCCGGGAGCTCGGCTTCCGGCGCCTGCTCCAGGACCACGTGCGCATTGGTTCCGCTGGCGCCGAACGAGGACACCGCCGCGCGCCGCGGTCGCCCGGTCTCGGGCCACTCGCGCGCCTCGGTGAGCAGCTGCACCGCGCCGGAGGACCAGTCGACGTGCGTGGACGGGCGGTCTACGTGCAGCGTCTTCGGCAGCGTCCCGTGCCGCATCGCCAGCACCGTGCGGATCACCCCGGCCACACCGGACGCGGACTGGCTGTGCCCAAGGTTGGACTTCACCGAGCCGAGCAACATCGGATGCTCCCGCTCCCGGCCGTAGGTCGCCAGCAATGCCTGCGCCTCGATCGGGTCGCCGAGGGCGGTTCCGGTGCCGTGCGCCTCGACAGCGTCCACTTCGGATGATTCGAGTCCGGAGGCCGCCAGCGCCTTGCGGATCACCCGCTGCTGCGAAACCCCGTTGGGCGCGGTGAGCCCGTTGGAGGCGCCGTCGGAGTTGATCGCCGAGCCGCGCAGCACCGCCAGCACCTCGTGCCCGCGCCGCTGCGCCGTGGAGCGCCGCTCGACCACGAGCATCCCCACGCCCTCGGCCCAGCCGGTGCCGTCGGCGGCGTCCGAGAACGCCTTGCAGCGCCCGTCCCGGGACAGCGCACCCAGCTCGCCGAACTCGACGAAGCCGACCGGGGTGGACATCACCGTCACCCCGCCCGCCAGCGCGAGCGAGCACTCCCCCGCGCGCACCGCCTGCGCCGCCTGGTGCAGCGCCACCAGCGAGGACGAGCAGGCCGTGTCGACGGTGACGGTCGGGCCTTGCAGGCCGAAGGTGTAGGACAGCCGCCCGGAGATCAGGCTCGCGGACTGCGCGGTCTGGGCGTGCCCGACCTGCCCGGCAGGCGGCCGGTAGTCGCCGGTGCCGCCGCCGACGAACACGCCCGCGTCGGTGCCGCGCAGCCCGTCCGGGTCGATCCCGGCGCGCTCGAAGGCCTCCCAGGCGGCTTCGAGCACGATCCGCTGCTGCGGATCCATGATCATGGCCTCCCGCGGGGAGATGCCGAAGAACCCGGGGTCGAAATCCGCCGCGTCGTGCAGGAAGCCGCCCGCGGTGGTGCTCAACGCCGCGAGGTCCCAACCGCGGTCGGCCGGGACGGGTCCGACGGCGTCGACCTCGTCGGTCAGCAGCCGCCACAGGTCCTCGGGCGAGCGGACACCGCCCGGGTAGCGGCAGCTCATGCCGACGATCACGACCGGGTCGTCCGCGGCCGCGGCGATCGGAGCGATCTCGGCGGGCCCGGTTTCCGCGCCGGTGAGTTCGGCGTCGAGATGCGCGGCGAGTTCGGCCGGGGTCGGGTGGTCGAACACCAGCGTCGCGGGCAGCGCCAGGCCGGTTTCGGTGTTCAGCGCGTTGCGCAGGTCCACCGCGGTCAGCGAGTCGAACCCGAGGTCCCGGAAGGCCGAACCCGGCTCCACCGCGGCTGTTCCCGCGTGGCCGAGGACCCGGGCTGCGGTGCTGCGCACCAGGTCGCCGAGCCGGGCCGCGCGTTCGGCGGCGGGCAGCGCGGCCAGGTCCGCTGCTGGGGTTTCCGGCTCTGCGGCGGCGAAATCGGCCAGCAGCGGGCTCGGCCGGTCCGCGGTGAACGCCGGGCCGAAACGCGACCAGTCGACGTCGGCCAGGGTCAGCGCTACCTCGTCGCCGCCGATCGCGCGGGACAGCGCGGTGAGGGCGAGGTCCGGGTCCAGTCCGGGCAGCCCGTTGAACCGGCGGTGCGCC
>NZ_JAFRFW010000551.1:0-3836 GCF_017434145.1 Saccharopolyspora sp.
GGAACGGCATCAGCCCGGGCAGCTCGCCCGCCACGACCCGCGCGGTCTCCAACGGGTCGGTGCCCGGCATGGAGCCGAGGGCGGTGGCGGTGCCGGGGTTCCACGCTGCTTCATCGCTCACCCGGCCATTCTGACGTGGCGGCCCGCGGCTGATCGCGAGGGATTCCCAGCAAGCGCACCGGACGGGTGATCCCGGCGGCCTGAAAGGTTAGGCTAACCATGCTCGATCCGGGGATCCGGCTCGGCGCCTGTTCCGGTTGCTCGCCGGACCACCCGCGCCGAACGAGAGCAAGACCGTCGCCAAGGAGTTCCGATGCCGTCACTTTCCCGCCGCGGCCTGCTGCACGCCGCGACCGCGCTGGCCGCCGCCGGAGTCGCCGGGTGCGCGCAACAACCCGGCGGGGCGGCGCCGGAAGGACCGTCGCGCAGCATCGACACGCACCTCGGCCCGGTGCGCATCCCGGCGAATCCGCAGCGCGTGGTGTGCCTCGACCAGTACGCGACGCTGGCGCTGCTGGACGTGGGCGTGCGACCGGCGGCCACTGTGGACGGACTCGACGACTGGATGCCCGCGCAGCACCTGGCGGCGTACCGGTCGTTACCGCGGGTGGGCGGTTACCAGCCGGAGTTCGAGCGGGTGCTCGCCGCGCAGCCCGATCTCATCATCGGCAACAGCGCGTTCACGCTCAGCGGCGGCGACACCTACGAGAAGCTCAGCTCGCTGGCGCCGACGGTGATCCTGACCTCGCTGGTTTCCGGGCAGTGGCAGGACATGGCGCTGCAAGCGGCGAACGCGGTGAACCGCCCGGAGCCGATGAACCGGCTCCGTGAGCGCTACCTGCAGCGGGCGGCGCAGATCCGGCAGCAGCACGCGGATGCGTTGGCGCGCACCGAGTTCAGCCTCATCGCGTCGTTCAAGCAGGGCTCGTGGAACCTGTGCCTGCCGGACTCGTGGAGCGGGGTGGTGCTGACCGAGGCCGGAGCCCGGTTCGCGGGCGCTTCGGCCGGGCGCACCGGCAGCGCGGTCGAGCAGTCCTTCGAGCAGATCGGCGTGCTGGCCGACTCGGACGTGATCTTCTACCAGGTCAACCCGGACGGCGCGGTGGACCCCGCGATGCAGGCGCTGCTCGACCAGGGCGCGTACCGGAGCCTGCCCCCGGTGCGCGCGGGCGGGGCCGTGCCGCTGCGGAACCTCTACGTGTTCAGCTTCACCCAGGCGCTCGGCGCCCTCGACGAGCTCGAAGCCGTCCTGCGCGGCCGCTGACCGAGAACTGCCGTCTTGTCAGCGGCGGAGCCGCTGAGGTTCCGCTACCCGGACACCCCCGCAACGCAAGATCAAATATGTGCTCTCAGCGGGTTGCGGAGATCAAGGCGCTGCCGAGCACGACGTCGCCCGCGTCGTCGGGGCGGTAGAGCACGATCGCCTGGCCCGGTGCCACGCCGCGCAGCGGCTCGTCGAGCCGGACGCTCAGCCCGCCGTCGGCGACCTCCGCGACGGCCCCGGCGGTGCCGCCGTGCGCGCGCACCTGCACGACGCACTCGGTGGCACCGTCCAATTCCCGCTCCGAAGGCCAGATCGGCCGCTTCGCGTCGATGCCGGTGACGCCGAGGTCCTCGGCGGAACCGACCTTCACGGTCCCGGAAACCGGCTCCAGCGAGAGCACGTAGCGCGGTTTGCCGTCCGCGGCGGGCGCTTCGATGCCGAGGCCCTTGCGCTGGCCGACGGTGAACCCGTGCACGCCGGTGTGGTGCCCCAGCACCGCGCCGCTTTCGGCGTCGACCAGCTCACCCGGGCGCTCGCCGAGCTTGGACTCCAGGAACCCGCGGGTGTCGCCGTCCGGGATGAAGCAGATGTCGTGGCTGTCCGGTTTCTGCGCCACCGCCAGGTCGCGCTCGTCGGCCTCCGCGCGCACCTCGGACTTCAGCGAGTCGCCCAGCGGGAACATCGAGTGCCGCAGCTGCTCGGCGGTCAGCGAGGCCAGCACGTAGGACTGGTCCTTGCCATCGTCCCGGCTGCGGCGCAGCTCCGGCACGCCGTCCCGGACCACCAGGCGCGCGTAGTGGCCGGTGCAGACGGCGTCGAAGCCCAGCGCCATCGCCTTCTCCAGCAACGCCTCGAACTTGATCTTCTCGTTGCAGGTCAGGCACGGGTTCGGAGTGCGCCCGGCGGCGTACTCGCCGACGAAGGTCTCGATCACCTCTTCGGTGAACCGCTCGGCGAAATCCCAGACGTAGAACGGGATTCCGAGGATGTCCGCGGCGCGGCGCGCGTCCCGGGAGTCCTCGACCGTGCAGCAGCCGCGGGCACCGGTGCGCAGCGTGCCGGGTTTCGCCGACAGCGCCAGGTGCACGCCGGTGACGTCGTGCCCGGCGGCGACCGCGCGGGCGGCGGCGACCGCGGAGTCCACCCCGCCGCTCATCGCTGCCAGTACTCGCACTGCTCTCACACCTCCGTCGTGGCGGTCGTCGGACCCGCCGCCCTGCGCAACCCGGTCAGTCCGGCGTTGCGCGCCCGTTCCACCACCGGCCCGATCGCCTCGGTCAGCGCCCGCACGTCGGCCTCGGTGGAGTCGTGCCCCAGCGAGAATCGCAGGGAGCTGCGCGCGGCCCGCGCCTCGGCCCCCATCGCCAGCAGCACGTGGCTCGGCTCGGCCACTCCGGCCGTGCAGGCGGAGCCGGTGGAGCATTCGATTCCGTTGGCGTCCAGCAGCATCAGCAGGCTGTCGCCTTCGCAGCCGGGGAAGGTGAAGTGCGCGTTGCCGGGCAGCCGGGACCATTCGCCGTCCTGCCCGCCCGCGCCCGGATCGCCGTTGAGCACGGCGTCCGGCACCGCGGCGAGCACGCCGCTGATCAGCTCGTCGCGCAGCTTCGCCAGCGCCGGGGCGTGCTCCGGGCGTTCGCGCACCGCTTCCCGCACCGCGCTGGCCAAACCCAGCACGCTCGGGGTGTCCAGCGTGCCGGAACGCACTTCGCGCTCCTGGCCGCCGCCGTGCAGCACCGGAGTGCATTCGACGTCGCGAGCCAGCAGCAGCACGCCCGCGCCGTAGGGACCGCCGAGCTTGTGGCCGGTCATGGTGAGCGCAGCGGCGCCGGAGGCGGCGAAGTCGACCGGCACGGTGTCCACCGCCTGCACCGCGTCGGTGTGCAGCGGCACGCCGTAGCGGTCCGCGACCGCGGCCAGCCGCGAGATCTCGTTGACCGTGCCGACCTCGTTGTTCGCCCACATCACGGTGATCATCGCGACGTCGTCCGGGTTCGCGCGCAGCGCCTCCTCCAGCGCTTCCGGGCGCACCCGGCCGACCTGGTCGACCGGCAGCCAGGTGATCTCCGCGGCTTCGTGCTCGGCCAGCCACTCGACCGCGTCCAGTACCGCGTGGTGCTCCACCGCCGAGGCGAGGATGCGGCGCCGGTTCGGGTCCTCGGCGCGCCTGGCCCAGTAGATGCCCTTGACCGCGAGGTTGTCGCTTTCGGTGCCTCCGGCGGTGAACAGCACCTCGGAGGGGCGCGCTCCCAGTGCCGCGGCGATGCCCTCGCGGGACTCCTCCACGGCGCGGCGCGCGCGCCTGCCCGAGGTGTGCAGCGAGGAGGCGTTGCCCAGCTGGGCCAACGCCTCGCTCATCACCGTGACCGCCCCCGCGCGCATGGGGGTGGTGGCGGCGTGGTCGAGGTAAGTCATCGCGACACCAGGGTAAACCAGGCGTGCACCGGTCCGGCCGGGCTCGTCGGCTCCGGGCGGCTCAAGTCCCAGCCGCGGCCACGCGGCTCAGGTCTCAGGCGCGGCCACGCGGCTCAGGTCCCAGCCGCGGCCGCCCGGCGCAGGACCCGCACGGCGCACA
>NZ_JAFRFW010000059.1:0-3342 GCF_017434145.1 Saccharopolyspora sp.
CTGCGGTCCGTGCACGACCGCGGCGTCATCGCGGTCCTCGACCCGCGGCTGGCGACCGCCCGCTACGGCAGCTTCCTGCGCGCCTCGCTGCCGCCGTTCTGGGCCACCTACGACCCGCAGGTGGTCCGCGGCGCACTGGGCAGGCTGAACGCGGCGGCCTCCGGCTGACGGTGCAGGAGCGGTCGCTCTCGACGTATGCGCTCCAGTCCGACGTGGAATGACGTTGACCATGCCTGCAAAACCTTCGCTGTCCGGCACGCGCGCAGGCCGCCGAGTCGGGGTGCCGCGGTTCAAGAAAACACCCTAAGACGAACACGGTGCGTTTGTGGTCGGTCACGTTCCGTATGGTGTGGTCATGGTCGTGCGGGTGTTCTACGTCGATGACTCCGGGGCGCAGCAGTCGGGGATGAACGTGTTCGGCTGGGTGGAACTAGAGCTGCGGACGTGGAGTCAGGTGCTGCGGGGCTGGCTGGACTGGCGGCAGGAGTTGTACCGCTCGATCGGATTGGCCACGGACTTTGAGTTGCATGCGACAGATTTCGTGGGAGGTCGTTCGCGTCCGACGGGTACGGACTGGGACGCGGTGAAGGCGAACCGGTCGAGTGTGATGCGGGAGGCGTTGTCGACCGTGGCGCGGCTGGAGGGGTTGGAGGCTGGCGCGGTGTTTCTGCGGACGCCATCGGGAGTCAAACATAAGGCGGCGAAGGCGGACGCTTATGCGCGGCTGGTGCGGTATCTGGATGCGCGGTTGACCGCGGCCGGCGAGCTGGGCTTGATCATGATGGACGGGGACGGCAATGATCACTCGTACCGGACTGCGCATCGGGAATTGAAGCTGGCTACGCGCTCGGTGATCGAAGATCCGCTGTTTCATCACTCGCACCACAGCCAGTGGGTGCAAATGGCTGATCTGGTGGCGTACACGGCTTACATGCGGGTGGCGCGTGTTGAGCGCAAAGCTCATACGTGGGGTTGGTACGAGCTGCTGTCTCCCTGCGCCCGCACCGGGCCGGAGCCGCTGGATCTTGGGGGCCCCGAAGGCTGACCAACCTGAACGCTGGCGGGCCCTGAACGCTGGCGGGCCCTGAAAAGTAAGCTGGACCCGCTACCCCAAGCACATGGGACGGGTCCGCACCGACGACTATACACGGTAACCGTGGTCGGCACTAGGCGCCCTGCTGTGACGTCCGCATCCGCTGGTCAGGACTGGCAGAGTGTCCGTCACCGTCGATCTCGACGCCGGGTTTCGGTGGTCGCCTTCGATCGGAGACCGCGCACCGCACCGCGCTGGGAGGTTGCGGTTCAGGCCGGGCCGGTCGCGGCGCGGATCTCGGTGATGACCTGGTCGAGTTTGTTGAGGACGAACAGTTCGGTGGAGCCGTCCGCGCAGTCGATCCGCAGTCGGGTGCGCAGGCCGCCGTTGTACGCGGCGCGCAGGTTCAGGGTGCGCGGCTGCTTGCCGACCTCGGTGATCGCCGCCAGCGGGATGCTCCGGTATTCGCCACCGGTGTTGGCGTCGAAGGCGTGCGGGCAGAACAGCACTCGCCGGTTCGTCAGGTACAGCCTGCCGCCGGCGGCGCGGGAATTGCTCTGCGTCCGGTTCGCCCAGCGGCGCCAGGTGACGATCTCGCCGTCATCGGTGGGAGCGACGTTGCCGGGTAGTTGCGCGGTCACGACTTCCCCTTTCGGGACTCGGGTAGGGCCGGGCGCGATCTTCGCGGCAGCCGGGGAATGCGGGCAAGCCCGGCACCGCCCGGTTGTGGAGTGTCCACAATGGGACGGAACACTTTCTGTTCCGCAGGCCGAGCCGGGTAGGTTGACGCCGGACCGCGATCGGTGAGGAGTCGTCGTGCCTGGACAACGCACTGCCCCGGCCACCGAGCTGGCCCGGACCGTGGTGTTCGCGGCGTTCATCGCCGTGCTCGGCCTGTTCCCCGGGTTCTACCTCGGCGGCGCCGCGGTGCCGGTGGTGCTGCAGAACATGGGGCCGCTGCTGGCGGGCAGCATCCTCGGTGCCCGCCGCGGAGGCGCATCGGTGCTGCTGTTCCTGGGACTCGTGGTGATCGGGTTGCCGCTGCTGTCGGGTGGCCGCGGCGGCATTGCGCCGTTCGCCGGGCCGAGCGGCGGATTCCTGCTGGGCTGGCTGCTGTCGGCGTTCGTGGTGGGGCTGATCGTGCAGCGGGCGACGCCGCGTCCGGGGCTCGCGGTGCTGCTGCTGGCGAACCTGGCCGGGGTGGCGGTGGACTACCTGGTCGGCATTCCGTACTGGGCCGCGTTCACCGGTGATCTCGGTGCGGCCGCGGTGCAATCGCTGGTGTTCGTGCCGGGTGACGCGGTGAAGCTGGTGCTGGTTTCGCTGGTCGCGGTGGCGGTGCACCGGGCGTTGCCCGCTTCGCTGAGTGGTTCTGCGCAGGGCGGTACCCGGACGGCGCGGGAATGACCCTGCCGATCCTCGGGCGCCGACTCACCGCCGGCGTGTCGTGCGGTGCGGACGTTCTCGACGGCGCCGAGATCATGCGGCGCGCGCAGGGCGCGGCGGGCGAACTCGCCGGAGTCGATCGGGTGGCCGTCGACGACCCCGACCCGCTGCACCGGCTGTGCTGGCTGCTGGGCGCGGACCTCGCCGGAGCAGCGACGCTGATCGTCGACCCGGATTGGCCGCGGCCGCAGGACGTGCTGGACGAGGCGAAACCGGGCCGGGTGGTCCGCGGCCTGCCGATTCCGGGCGAGCCGCCGGAAACGCCGCGCGACGACGAGCTGACCTGGTTCTACCTGCCCACCACTTCCGGCAGCAGCGGCACGCCGAAAGTGCTGGCGCGATCCCGGAAGTCCTGGCTGCGCAGCTTCACCGCGCTCGACGCACCGTTGCGCGACGACGATTCCGCGCTGATCCCGGGGCCGTTGAGTTCCTCGCTGTACCTGTTCGGCGCGCTGCACGCGCTGCACCAGGACCGCGATGTCCGCCTGCTGCGGCGCTGGTCCGCGCGCACCGCCGCGCAGGAGTGCCTGCACGCGACGGTCGTGCACGTTGTCCCCGCGATGCTCGCCGAGCTGCTTTCGGTGTGGGAGCGGCATCCCGAGCTGCGTGACTCCTGTGCGCTGCGGCTGATCGTCTGCGGCGGGGCCGACCTGGCGCCCGAGCTGGAGACGCGGCTGCACGCGCTGCTGCCGGGCTGCGAACTGCTGGCGCACTACGGCTCCGCGGAGACCTCGCTGATCGCGCTGCGCCGCGGCGAGCGTCGGCTGCGGCCGGTGGTGGACGTGGAAATCCTTGATGCGCAAGGAAATCCGGCCAGTGAAGGCGAATTGCGGGTGCGCTCGGAGCTGGCCTTCGACGGCTAC
>NZ_JAFRFW010000552.1:0-2917 GCF_017434145.1 Saccharopolyspora sp.
CGTCCAGCAGGGCCGTCCGCAGCAGCCCGTCCAGCAGCAAGCCGGCCCGGACCGCTCCACGACGGAGGCACGGGCGACTCACCAATCTCCACCAGCGGGTGTGCAGGATCGGCCGGCTACACGCCACGACCCGCAAACCCCGGAACACACACCGAAAACCGACCACCCCACAGCGGAATCGCCGCCGCACACCGCCGAACATCCGCAAACCGAGGATTCGCAGGCCGACGAGTCCACAACGGACACCACTGGTGACACCGCACGGGACGGAGCCCCCGACCCGGATGCTGGGGACCGAACCGACACGCACACCTCCCACGATCAGCCCCGACACGACGATTCGACAGCCGCACAGGAAGCCGCAGCGCCGGACGCGACCAACGAGGCCTCGGACCACACCGAGAACCCGCAGGACGACCAGGAACCGCCGCTGAGCCCCGAGGAGAACGCCCGCCGGCTCCTCGAATTCAGCACCGACCCCGAACACCGCGCGCGCACGGAAGATTTCCAGGCACTCGAGCGGCATCTCGGGGCGGAAAGCCAAGAGCCCCACGGGCGGGATCGCTACGAATTCCTCCAGCAGCGCACCGCCGAACGGCTCGCCGAGCACCCGAACGCCGACGCGCTCTCGCCGCGCAACGCCTTCGCCGCGCACTGTTACAGCGCGCACGACGTGTACAAGGAACTTAACGCCGCAGGCCGACACGGTGAGCTCACCGAGACCCAGCTGCACCAGACCCGCGCCATCCTCTCCGGGCTCAACGAGCTGCCCAAGCAGGACGGCTTGATGATCCGGACGCTGGCGTTCCACGGCGATCCGCTCGGCCCGGAACTGGCGGCCGCGCATTACGAGCCCGGTCGGATCACCGTCGAGCCGACGTTCAGCAGCCTCGCGATGACCTCGCCGGACAACAACGCGCCGTTGTTCGACGGCGATGTCGACCTGCGCGTTGAGGCGAAAACCGCGCGGCGCCTCATGGAGCTGGCCAGCAACCCCGCCGAGCGGGAAGCGGTGCTCCCACCCGGTTCGCAACTTCTGGTGCACAGCAAGGAATACGTCAGCTACACGAACGAGAACGGCGACGTCCGGCACAAGTGGGTGATCGAAGCCGAGGAGATCACCCCGGACGATCCGCGCCACCTCGGGCAGCAAGACGCGCAACAGCGAATGGTCGAGCGCTTCGAGCGCTCACGTGCCGATGCGGAGCTGGCCGCGGCCCACCGCCCGTCGATTCAGCAGATGCTTTCGGGTGAGCCGCTGCATGGAGCCGACACCGGGCAACCACACCCGGGCACGTCCGCGGACCAGGTGGCGGACTCCCAGCACGATGCCGGTGAACCGGATTCGCCGCGGCAGCCGGACGAGCCGGAAACCGGCGACCGCCCCGAGCAGCCGGAATCCGGCGGCACCAGCAAGATCGAGCAGTGCTTGGCACCGGACGATGCCGTCTATTCCGGCGCGCACGGTGCCGCGGACTCGACACCCGCCGACCCCTACGGCGCCCCGCCGCTGCCGCTGGACGCCGACGGCAACCCCGACTGGAGCACGCTCGGCAGCGGCCACCCGCCTGCGCACCAGCTGCCCGCGATCCACGGGGGCACCGCGTACCCGGAGCATCAGAACGCCTATGTCGGACAGCGCCATCCCGAGCTGACCGAGGTCAACCCGAACTTCACCGAGCCGAACGCCTACCGCGACGGTTATCAGACCAACTGCACCCGCTGCGTGGTCTCGTACGCGCACCGGCTGATCGGCGAGGACTCACGAGCCGATCCGGTGTTGCCCGAGGAACTGGCCGCCAAGGGCACGTTGCCATGGGTGCAGGAGCAGCTCGGCGGCCAGTGGGAGCAACACGGCAGCTACGACGACGTGATCCGGCGGATGAGCGAGCAGCCCGCGGGTGCGCACGCCGTCCTCGGCGTGCTCTACCCGGACCAGCTGGACAGGCCCGTGGGGCACGTGGCGATGGTGACCAACACGCCCGAAGGCGTCGCGTTCATCGACCCGCAGACGGGTGGGCTGATGACATTGCCGCAGCCTGCGTTGCAGCTCGACTTGCTGCCGTTCGGCTCGCTGGACGAGCAGGTCACCGGTTCCGGGAGTGCGGCATCCGATGTGGACGGTGCTGGTGCGGAGACCGCGCAGGTGCTCGAACCCGCTGCGGACGAGGCCCCTGGCGCGGACCGCGAGGCCCGCTTCCCGGGGGCCGGTCCGGGTACGGACCGGGTCGAGCTTCCGGGCAGCGAGCGCGCCGAAGAGTCCACTTCGGATAGTTCGCGGCGAGACGCGGATCGTGTCGATGAACCGGAACAACGCGAGGCCTCGACCCGCCACGGCGGTCCGTGGTTCGGGCAGCACACCAACCCGTTCCGGCCTTCTTTCCCCGAACAGGACGAGGACGAACCCGATCTGCCGCAGCCGCCGGATCCGGTTTCCGCTGCGCAGAATTCCCTGCCGACAGCGCCCCCGGCAGGCACATCGCCTCCTGGCGGTGCGGCGCCGCAAACTCCGGGTGCGGCACCAACGGAAACTCGGAACGCGACACCACCGGCCGCTGCTGAGCCCGCAGCGGTTCCATCCGCGGTTCCCACCGGGTCGTCGGAGCCGTCACCGCCCGGGCTGAACAGATCGCTCAGCGGCACATTGGACCCGGAACCACCCACGGCAGCGGACAGTCCGCGGCGTGCGGACTCCGGATCGGCGCCGGACGCGGCGACTCCCAACTCGATCGACCCCGGCAGCCCGATGCACCCGGGCGCGTCGACCGGTGCGGGGGGAGCGCTCTCCGGTTCCGCACCGGCCCCACCCGAGCATCAGACGCCCCAAGCCGGGCCAGGCCCAGGTGCGGCACCTCCCGGACAACCCGCCGCGCCGATGGGCGCAGGTGCCCCGGCGACGGGCGGCAGCGGCGCCGAG
>NZ_JAFRFW010000553.1:0-2143 GCF_017434145.1 Saccharopolyspora sp.
CATCGGCAGCAGTCCCTGCACACCGGCGGCGGTCTTGCCCTCGGGCAGCAGCGGCGGCGGGTCCAGGTCCAGCGGTTCCTGCGCTTGCAGCGGGCGCACCGCGCGCGCCGGCCGGTGCACCAGGCGGGTGGTCAACTGCGCCTCCTCCCTACAGCGTCCGCGACCGGCGCAACGACCAGGCCGCGAGCCGGGAGCCCGCGGTGATCGTGGGCTCGGCGAGCCGCCCCGGGTCGATGGTGCCGCCGGACGCGACGTGCCGGTCGTAGGGCAGCACCACGACGGGAAGGCCGAGGCGGGAGAACAGCGCCTCCGCTGGACCTCGCTTCAGCGTCGCGACGCCCTGCTGGTCCGCGGCGTTCAACGCCACCACGACGTGTTGGAGGGCGGCCGGGCCGATGCGCGCCAGCGCGTCCGCGGTCGTGCGCACTCCGTCCGGGGTCGCAGGGGTCACGACGACCACCGAATGCGCGTCGGAGAGCACCGCGCTGGTCGCCGGAGCGTTCAGCCCCGTTCCGCAATCCAGCACCGCGACCGCGAACAGCCGGGACAGCGCCCGCGTCACGTCCCGCGCGAGCTGGTGCTGCGCGCCGGACGATCCGGGCGCGACCCACAACCCGCGCGAGGTGCGCGGCAGCAACCGCTCGATGCTGCCGAGGCTCTGCCCGCTGGCGGTGCGCAGCGCGGGAGCCAGGCCGGGCAGCGTCATCGCGGTGTCCACGCCGAGCCGCCAAGCCAGCGAGCCGGATTCCGGTTCGGCGTCCAGCGCCAGCACCGGCTCGGTCCGGCGGGTCGCGAACACGGAACCGAGCAGTGCCGCGACGGCGGTCTTGCCCGCACCGCCGCGCACCGAGGTCACCGCGATGCGGCGCCCGGTGGTGATCGGGGCCTGCACGGCCGCGAGGACTTCTTCGAGTTCGCGCGGCTGCTTCGAGCTGCCGAACACGCGCGCCACGGCCCTGGTGACGCGGCGGGCGGTGCTGTCGCCGCGCGGTGCCTGCCCGGTGAGTTCGCTGCGCTTCGGCGGCTGGTTCGGCGCGGGTTGCTGCGGCGCGGGTTGCTGGGGCCCGGGTGGCTGGAACCCGGGTTGTTGCGGACCGGCCGGGTCCGTCGCAGCAGGATTCGGTCCCGGCGCGGCCGGTGCGGCGAACGGGCCGGGCTGGGATTGCGGATGAGCCCAATTCGACGGATTCGGGCTCGGCGGATTCGGGTTCGGCGGCCCTTGGCCGGGCTGGAGCTGCGGCGGCTGGTCGGGATGTTCCGGGTACGGGTGGGTTCGGCCGTGCGGTGACCAACCTTGGTGCGGCTGGGCCTGGACGGGGCCGGAGCTGTTCGTGCCGGAATGGGTCGAGCCGGGGTGGCCCGCCTGGCCGCGGCCCGCCGGGTCGGCCTCCGGATGCCCGCCAGGAAGCGGCTGGTCCGGCCGCGTCCGCTCCTCCTGCGCCCGTTGACCTTGGAACCGGCTCGGGTCGATCCGCTGGGTGCGCTCCGCGCCCTGACCTTGCGCCTCCGCTGGGCTCTGCACAGCGTCCTGCCCGGACTGCGGCTGCTGCCCGGACTGCGCTCCGGACGTCTCCGGAGCGGCTTCCGGAGCCCCGGCAGCTTCGGACGCCCGATCGCTCCCGGCGACTCCCGGCAGCTGATCCGGCCGCACCTGCTGGGTCGCGTCGGCGTCCTGCTCCCACGGCGGCCGGTCGGTCGCGCCACCTCGCCACGGCCGCCCGGCGGGCGGTTCCGGCGTGCGATCCGATGTGGACACTTTCGAGCGCCTTTCCTGGTTGCGGATGTGCGGGGGAGCCGGCGAGGCCGCGGAACTAGTTCAGCAACTGCGAGTAGAGCCCGAACACGCCGACCGCGACCGGCACCATCGCGATCACCGCGATCCCTTCGACGCGGTCGGCGATCTGCCGGGCACGCGCCTGCACGTGCGCGGGCGGCAGGTAGGTCAACGCCACGAATCCGGCCGCGAGCACCAGCAGGGCGACCAGCGCGGCACCCCACCACTGGGCGGGCAGCGCCTCGGCCCATCGGCTCACCAGCCCGGCCACCACTACCAGCGTCGCCGCGGTCAGCGCCGCGACTTCCACGACCAGCGGGCAGGCGCGGGTGCGCAGGAAAGTGCTCACCCCCAGCAGGCAGGCCAATG
>NZ_JAFRFW010000060.1:0-3055 GCF_017434145.1 Saccharopolyspora sp.
CTGCGGCGGACGGCTGCCCCGCGGCCGGGACGGGCGGCGGGGGCGGTGGTCGTTCACTTGAGCACTTCTCCTTGCTCGATGCGGGTGCCGCGCGCCCAGTCGGTGGCGGCCATCCGCTTCTTGCCCTGCGCCTGCACCTCGCCGAGCGCGACCGCCGCGGTGCCGGTTCCCACCAGCACCCGGCGCTTCTCGACGCGCAGCTCCCCCGGCGCGAGCCCGGTCTCCTCGGTCACCGACACGGCCCCGAGCTTGAGCCGCTCGTCGCCGAAGAACGCCCACGCGCCCGGATCCGGGGTCACCGAGCGGATCACCCGATCCACCACGTGCGCCGGCCGGGTGAAGTCGACCTTGGCGTCGTCCACCGAGACCTTCGGCGCGTAGCTGATGCCCTCGGCGGGTTGTTCCTCGGCGCGCAGCGAACCGTCCTCGATGCCGTCGAGCGTGGCCAGCAGCAACTTGGCGCCCGACTCGGCGAGCCGGTCCAGCAGCACGCCCGAGGTGTCGCCCGCGCGGACGTCCTCGGTGACCACGCCGTAGACCGGTCCGGCGTCCAGCTCGGGCACCAGCCGGAACGCGGACGCGCCGGTCATGTCGTCGCCGTGCCGGATCGCGGCCTGCACCGGAGCCGCCCCGCGCCACGCGGGCAGCAGCGAGAAGTGCAGGTTGATCCACCCGTGCCGGGGGATCTCCAGCGCGGCCCGCTTCAGCAGCGCCCCGTAGGCCACCACCGGGCAGCAGTCCGGCGCCAGCTCCCGCAGCCGCTCCAGGAACTCCGGGTCGGACGCGCGCTCGGGCGTGAGCACTTCGAGTCCGTGCTCGTCGGCCACCGCGCCCACCGGAGAGCGCAGCACCTTGCGCCCGCGGCCGGAACGCGCGTCCGGCCGGGTGATCACGGCGGCGACCTCGTGCCGCCCGGATTCCAGCAGCGCTCGCAGCGAAGGAACCGCCGCCTCGGGCGTGCCCGCGAACACCACCCGCATCAGGACGCCCCGAACAGCGGGTGCGGGTTCTGCTTGATCGCCGGAGCCTGCCCGTCGAACCAGTCGGCCTGGCGGATCTCGCGCAGCGCGGCCTTGCGGGTGGCCTCGTCGAGCCGGTCCACGAACAGCACCCCGTCGAGGTGGTCGGTCTCGTGCTGGACGCAGCGCGCCAGCAGGTCGGTGCCCTCGATCTCCACCGGATCGCCGTGCAGGTTCCAGCCGCGGGCGACGATGTTGCGGTAGCGGCGGCAGTCCCACCGCATGCCCGGGATGGACAGGCAGCCCTCCGGGCCGTCCTGGATCTCGTCGCCGAGCACGTCGAAGCTCGGATTGACCAGGTGGCCCTCGAACCCGTCGCAGCGGTAGGTGAACACCCGCAGGCCCACGCCCAGCTGCGGCGCGGCCAGCCCCGCCCCGCCTTGCTCGTGCATCGTGTCCCAGAGGTCCCGCACGAGGGTGCGCAGCTCCTTGTCGAAATCCACGACCTCCTCGGCGCGGGTCCGCAGCACGGGATCCCCGAAGAGTCGGACGGGCTGGACGGTCAAGCGGTTCCCCCATGGTCGCGGGCGGTTCGGCCGGCGTGCGCCGCCGATCGCGGTTGCCGGATCTCACGAGTCTAGTCTTCGCCGTCGCCGCCGCCCGCAGCCGCCACGACCGCTCCGAAGCGCGGCGGAACCGCTCGCGGTGCGGGACTCGACCGGCACCGCCGCGGGGATTCAGCCGCCCGGCATCGACTGCCGCCCGGCGAGGAACCCGTTCCGGCGCAGCCCCGGCGTAGCCTGCGCGGTGGCCCGAAGAAAGTGAAGGGACCTGCGATGAGCCCGTTTCCGCCCGAGCACGCCGCGGGCCGCACCGCACCCGCCGCCGCGAGCGTCCTCGAACGAGCCGAGCAACACGTCGGGCTGCTTCGCGACCTGGTCCGATGTGACGCGGTGGTGCTGACCGCTGCCGACCCGTTCGCGCTGAGTCCGCAGCACACCTCGCTCGCCGCCGCGGGCTACTCGGACGCCGCGCTCGACCGGCTGCTGGACGACTTCGTCCCGGACGCGCGGAATCCGGGCTTCCGCCTGCTCCGCAACGGGGTCCGCGCGGCGCTGCGCTGGTCGGATCTCGCCCGCAATTGGCAGATCAGGTTCGTCACGACCGCCCTTGCTGAAGAATGCCTGCTTCCCGCCGGATTCCACGAAGGTCTCACCGCCTGCTTGTGGCTACCGGACGGTTCCCATGCCGGCGCCGTGCACATGAACTGGGCCGCGTCCCGCGCGGCCACGGACGACCGGCGGCGAACCGTCGAGCGATTCCTGCCACTGCTCGCCGAGGCCAGCAACGTCTTGCAGCCACACCGCGTTCTCGCGGACGAGCTGCACGGCGACGCGCACGTCGCGTTGATCGGCGCAGGTGTCGAGCAACGCATCCCCGGCCGCGACGTCGGCCCGGTTCTGCGTTCGCAAGGCCGGCTGTGGCCGCTGCTGCTGAGTTCGGTCCCGCACCGGAACGGCAGCTACATCTGGATCGACGAGGCCGAGACGTTCCACCGGATCGATCTGACCCGGTGCGCGGGATCGACGATGCTCGTGGCCGAGCGCGAAATGCCCGCGCCCTACGACCTCACCGCACGAGAGTTGCAGGTCGTCACGCTGCTGGCCGGTGGCGCCAGCAACCCAGGGATCGCCGATGCGCTCGTCGTGAGCCGCCGCACCGTCTCGACCCACGTCGAGCACATCCTGGCCAAGCTCGGGGTGGCCTCCCGCGCGGAGGTGGCCGCGCTGGCCACTCGCGAAGGCCTGCGGCTGGTTCCGGCCGGGCGCGGCTCGGACCTGCGGCCGGGTGGTCTCGGCAGGATGCGCTGAGTCGGCGATGGCAGCTGGCAGGACACCGATCGGAACGGCACGGCTGCGAAGAATCTTGCCGCATTGAACCGGTCGGATACGTCAGTTGACCGATGTCGCCGCGGTTGGCGGCGTACCTAGACTCTCCGTCCAGGTCCGGAAATCCGGCCGGTGCCTGCGAAGTCTCGCGCTGGAATGGCGTCGGCGAGGTGCGGCGCGCGCACCCGGCGGTTGCGGGATCGCACC
>NZ_JAFRFW010000554.1:0-1514 GCF_017434145.1 Saccharopolyspora sp.
TCCGGCCGCAGCACCGCGGCCGGATCCGTCGCCAGGTAGCGCGCCGCCGCGCGATGCGCCCGCTGCGGGTCGAAGTCGTCGTCGTTCCAGGCGAAGTCCGCAGCGCCGGTCTCGACGACCTTGCTGGCCGCGGCCTGGTTCATCGGGTTCACCGCGTCGCCGACGAGGTGCTGGCTCAGCCCCGGCTCGCGCCGGTCGTACGGCCCGAGCAGCAGCCTGCCCTGCGCCTTCTTGAAGTCGTTGACCGGGTAGTTGTCCCACAGGTACACCTTGCGGCCCCAGAGCTGCGCGGCCTGCTCGGCGTCGGAGACCGTGATCTGCTTGGGGATCACGCCGTCGCCGGTCCACATCAGCACCACGCGCGGGTCGAGCCCCTCGCTCAGCGCCGTCTTGTAAGGCGACTCGTCCAGGTCGGAGTACTCCGTCGGCACGGTCTGCACCGGGCGCGCGCCGGGATGGGTGTCGATGAACTCCCGCTGCACCCGGTTGAGCAGATCCTTCTGCGCCCGGCCGGCGGCGGCCTCGTTCGGCGGGCCGTAGCGCGCCTGGTCCTGCCCGCAGTTCCAGCGGGTGTAGGAGATGTCGTCGAACGGCACCGAGAAGTCCCGCACCCCGGAGTCGTACATGGTCTGCAGCTTGTCCTGCAGCGCCTGGAAGTCCGCCGGGTCGCTGAAGCAGATCGAGTTCCCCGGCGAGAGCGCGAACGTGAAGTTCACGTGGTGCGCGCCCGCCTGCCCGATCAGCTCCCGCACCTGCCCGAGCTTGTCCGGCGGGTACGGCTCGCGCCAGCGCTCCCGGTGGAACGGGTCGTCCTTCGGCGCGTAGATGTAGGTGTTGAACTTGACGTCGCCGTAGAAGGCCAGCTGGTCCATCCGCTCGGCGTGCGTCCACGGGGTGCCGTAGAAGCCCTCGATCGAACCGCGCAGCGGCATGTTCGGCTGGTCCACCACGCCGACCCCGGCGATCCGGCCCGGCGAGGTGAGTTGCCGCATCGTCTGCACCGCGTAGTAGGCGCCTGCGGGATCGGACGCGCCGAGGATCACCGAGTCCTTGCCGCCGGACGCGGCGAACACGTAGCCCTCGGCGGGCAGCGGCGACGGCGAACCCCAGTAGTTGTCCTGCAAGCCCTTCGTCACGCCGGGCGAGCTCCGGTCGCCGATGCGCACCCGCAGCGTGGCGTCCTGCACCGGCGGCCCCGGCGGCCGCACCACGACCTCGGAGGCCCCGGCCGAGCGCAGCACGTTCTCGGCCAAGTCCCGGGTCTGCCGGTCGACCAGCGGGTCCAGCACCAGCTCGACCTTGCCGCGCACCGCGACGTCGTCACCGAGCCGTTCCATCTTCTGCGGCTGCGGCACCACCTGCGGAACGCCTTCGGCCGGGAAGGAGTCCGGCCCGGAGACCTCTTCGTTCCCGGGCGGTGCCTGCTCCGGCGGGGCACCGGCGGTGCAGCCCGCGGCGAGCATCGCCGCGCTGATCAGTGCGGCCACCGGAGCGGCGAGCCGGCGCAACGGAAA